>CAZCJB010000013.1:7736-35307 GCA_964498795.1 uncultured Rubrivivax sp.
TCTGAGCCAGCCAGCCAATAGCGCATCACCAGAAAGAAAATCCGCAGATCCTGCGCGGTACCAGGGATAAAGCGCAGCAGCTTGGGCAGCCTCCGCAGCATGGCCATCTGCCGCGCGCCGGCGGTATCGGACGAATGCGAACTCCCCGATTCACGGCGTGGTGTTGGTCGCAATTTGCGCAGCAACCCCACCAATCCTCCAGGCTCGGCGCTGGCCACATAACGCCCCATTCGGGTCAATTGCATGACTTCCGGGGCTGACATGATGCACACCATCGCATCGCATCGATCGCGTTGCGCGCGCAGGTCATCCAGAATGGGGAGGAAGTGGTCCTCCATGAACAACATGCTGACGATGATCAGGTCTGCGATTGCCAAATCATCCCGGCAGGCCTGTAAGGCGCTTTCTTCGGTGCGCCAGCTGGCGGCGGTGTGCACGCCCAAGCTCACGCCTGGCATCTGTTGGTGAATCCTTTGGTCTGCGCGCTGAGCGGCGCTGGCCAGATGATGGTCCATGGTCAATAGCACCACGCGCAGCGTGGGGCCGCCCACGGATGAGGGCGTTTGGGACTCTCGGGCATCAACGACTGAAATGCGCTTTCGCGTCATAGAGCGTCTCCACCGTGATGGGGCTGACACGGAATTCCGCGGCATAGCGTTCGGTGTTGCGCTTAGCCTTGCTACGAACGAAGAACGGAATTTTTCCCAGTTCCTTTTCAGCCTCGGCGGTCCATACGCAAGCCAGATCGCTTCCCACGGCTGCGGGGAGCGTGACCTGGAGCGGAGCCTCTGCACCCACCCGCTGGGTCTCGGGTTCGTTGGCTGCGGCCCCGCGCGAATGACCGAGGTGAGAGGGTGCAGCGTCCGTGTTGAATTCGAAGTCGTCGCGGAACATGCCCAACAGGTGTTCCTCCAAGCCCATCATGAGGGGATGAATCCAAGTGTCGAACAACACATTGGCGCCTTCCAACCCCATTTGAGGGGCGTAACGCGCAGGGAAATCTTGCACATGCACGGGCGCAGAGATCACGGCACATCCGATGCCATGCCGCTTGGCGATGTGCCGCTCCATCTGGGTGCCCAGAATCAATTCCGGCTGCAACTCCTCGATGCGGGCTTCCACATCCAAGTAGTTGTCGGTGATCAACGCCTCGAGGCCGAGTTGCTTGGCAGCTTCGCGAACTTCTCGTGCGAACTCTCGGCTGTAGGTGCCCAACCCGACCACGTCAAACCCCATCTCCTCCTTGGCCACACGGGCTGCTGCCACCGCATGGGTGGCATCGCCAAAGATGAACACGCGTTTCCCGGTCAGGTAGGTGGAGTCCACCGAACGCGCATACCACCGTGCCTTGGAGCTCTCCGCAGCAGGGGCGGGGACTTGTGCCAGTTTGCACACCTCTTGGATGAAATCGTCGGTCGCCCCCTGTCCGATGGGAACCGTCCGGGTGTACGGCATGTTGAACTGACGCTCCATCCAGGCGGCCGTGGTGTGTCCGATTTCCGGGTACATCAGGACGTTGAAGTCGGCTTGGGCCAAGCGGCTCAGATCGTCCGCTGAGGCATCCAACGGAGCTACCACATGGATGTCGATCCCCAGTCGCTGCAAGAGCCCGGAGATCTCCTTGACGTCATCGCGGTGCCTGAACCCGAGGGCGGTGGGTCCGAGCAGGTTGCAACGGGGCGCTCGGGGCGCATCCGTGGTCGAATGCTCGGTGGACTTTGGCTGAGCAAGCCGGCGAACCAGTTGGTAAAAGGTTTCTGCGGCGCCCCAATTTTCTTTACGCTGATAGGACGGCAGTTCCAAGGGCACCACCGGGATGTCCAAGTTCAGGGCTGAGATCAGGCCGGCAGGGTCATCCTGCAACAGTTCGGCGGTACAGGAAGCACCGACCAGCAGGGCGGCAGGCTTGAACCTCAAGCACGCTTGCTGGGCCGCCGCTTGGAACAGTTGAGCGGTGTCGCCTCCCAAGTCGCGAGCGGCAAAGGTGGTGTAGGTCACCGGTGGGCGTTTTGGCAGCCGCTCAATCATGGTGAACAAAAGGTCTGCGTAGGTGTCGCCCTGCGGTGCGTGCAACACGTAGTGCACATCCCTCAAAGCCGTCGCCACCCGCATCGCTCCCACGTGGGGAGGGCCTTCGTAGGTCCACAAGGTGAGTTCCATGGCGTGTGACCTCAGGCAGCCAAGCGCCACCGGCGCCGCAAGGGTCGACTGAACAATGCGGCCAGGTCTCCCGCTTGCTCAAACCCATGAATGGGGGTAAAGACCAGTTCGATGGCCCATTTGGTGGTGAGACCTTCAGCCTCCAAAGGGTTGGCCAGACCCAGCCCGCAAACCACCAAATCCGGTCGCAAAGAACGGCAACGGTCGAGTTGCGCATCGACATCGGGCGCTTCGCTGACCCGCACCTCTGCCGGCAGCTGCTTCAATTCAGGTGCCATCAGGCTGCGATGCAGGTATGGCGTGGCGACTTCGGTGAGCTTCATCCCCAACTCACGTTGGACAAAGCGTGCCAGCGGAATTTCCAATTGCGAATCGGGGAAGAAAAAGACAGACTTGTCTTGCAAGGTGTCTCGGTGTGACGCGAGGGCCTTTTGCGATCGCTCGCGGGGTGCGCGAATGACCTCATGCACGCGTGCCGGTGAGACCCCCAAGGCTTGTCCGATGGCCAAGAACCAATCGGTCGTGCCTTCACATCCCAACGGAAAGGGGGCCGTGATCAAGGTGGCGCCTCTGCCCGTGAGCGCCCGCGCGGTGTCCGCCAAAAAGGGTTGCGCCAGAATGAATTGCGTATGAGGTGCAATCGCGGGCAGCTGCGCGCTTCGACGAGGCGGGAAAAAGTCGACTTCAAAATCACCCAAGGCCTGGAGCAAGGGCTTGAGTTGATCTTCCACCACATCGGCAAGCGTGCCCACTACCAAGAGATGAGGTTTGGGTGAAGGCCGTGCGGGGAGGTGTTCGACCAAGGCCTTCAAGCACGCATCTTCGCCCTGCGTGAAAGTGGTCTCAATGCCACTGCCGGAGTAGTTCAGGACGCGTACCTGTGGCCCGTAGGTCTGCGACATCTTTTGCGCGGCCCGAGCGAGGTCCAATTTGATGACTTCCGAGGGGCATGAGCCCACCAAGAACAGCGTGCGAATCTGCGGGCGCCGGCTGAGCAATTGGGCGACCACGCGATCAAGCTCTTCATGGGCGTCGGCCAAACCTGCTAAATCACGCTCCCCGATGATGGCCGTGCCGAATCGGGGCTCGGCAAAGATCATGACCCCCGCTGCCGATTGCATCAAGTGCGCGCAAGTGCGCGACCCCACAATCAGAAAGAAGGCATCCTGCATCTTGCGGTGCAACCAAATGATGCCCGTGAGGCCGCAGAAGACTTCACGTTGCCCGCGATCGCTTGGCAAGGAGGTGCCGATAGGTGTCGCAGCACACTCGGGGTGCGCGGCGGCGATGGGAATCGCCACCGGCTTCATGGCGTCTGCCCCATCGACCAGGAGGGCAGGGGGCTGGGGTCTGCGGCGGTGCTGCCAGGCTGCAGTCGCGCTTGTCGCAGTTTGTAGAGGAACTGCGCGGCATTCACAAAGTAGGCTCCATAGGCCGCCAGCGCCAAGGCCAGGAGGGGACCGGTGTTCAGAGCCTGGGTCCACCACGCCACCAGATACGCGGTGTGCAAGGCCATTACGCCCATGCTCACCACGTCTTCCCAGAAAAAGGCTGGGGCAAAGAGGTACTGCCCAAAGACCACCTTCTCCCAAATGCAGCCGGTCACCATGATGGCGTACAGCAAGCCGGTTTTGACGACCACCGATATCACGGCCCAGGCTGCATTGCCTTGCCACCACAGCGTCTGCGCGATGAGCCAGAGGCTGACCAGGAACACCATGAACTGGACGGGCGCCAACACGCCTTGCACCAGCGTCCAGACCGTCGCGTCGCGGCGCAGTCGCTGCTCCGGTGTATAGATCAACGGGGTTGATCCGGTTTGCCGCATGTGGACCTTTGGTTTGGAAGACTCGCTTGAATGTAGGGCGCACACTTCCAAGTGTCAATAAGAATTGACGCTCAAAAAAATTGACAACTTAAGGGTAAGTACTGATTAGATTCAGACCCTTCGGATTGACACTGTCATTCAACCCAACCCGCTCTGACGGTCTTCCTCCAATCTCCGCACCCTTGAAGCCTCCACGCAACACATCGACCAGAGCACACGCCCCCACGCGTGACCGAGGACGCTTCATGCCCTCGGTGGATTCGGTGACTGCGCCTCCTGATGAGTTGGATTTATTTCAGGGTCCGTTGGGTTCTGAACGCGTGCAGGCGCTGGTGCGATCCAGTCTTCGCGACTTCAATGCCACCACTGATTGCGTCCGCCAATGGCTTCGAGAAGGATGGACGCTGGAGGACATTTATCTGCACGGCATCGTGCCTGCGGCACGCCTGCTGGGTCTGTGGTGGATGTCTGATCGACTGGACTTCAGCGACGTGACGGTGGCGAGTTCCCGCCTGCATCGACTGCTTTACGACTACAGTCCGACGTTTCTGGCGGATGCCAAACCCCAAGTCCAACGCAGTGTCTTGTTGATGCCAGAGCCAGGGTCTCAGCACACGATGGGCATTTTCATGCTGTCGGAATTCTTCCGGCGCGAAGGCTGGTACACCCAACTGCTCAGCGTGGGCTCCATCGAAGAGGCGATACGCTGTGTGACCGCACATTGGTTTGATGTGGTGGCCATTTCAGTGAGTTCGCAGCGCCAACTCACCGAGGTACAGGTGTTGATCCGCAATATGCGGCAGACCAGTCCGAACAAACGGCTGGCGGTCATGCTGGGCGGGCCTTTGGTGGTCAGTCATCCCGAATTGCTCGAAACGCTCGGTCACGACGGAGTGGCTCAGGATGCGTTGGAGGCTCTGGAATGGGCCCGTCGGTCCTTCAAAGTGGACTCGCATTGAGCAAATAGACAGTTTCTGCTGTCATCGCGCAAATAATCCTGGATCAGATTCGGTCCATGGACTATCATGCGTCTCCACTTAATTAGACACTACGGCGTGTCGACCCCGTCTTCACATGAAGCTACCTGTTCTCGGTGCTGAGGACCTGTCCAGGCTGATTGGACAGGCTTCCGACATTGCCTTGCTGGTGGACCAGAAAGGCATCGTCTTGGACGTGTCGGTGGGGCGGTCTGTCTTGACAGTGCTCGGGTGCCAAGCTTGGCTGGGAAAACCCTGGGTGGACACGGTCAGCCCTGAAAGCCGCCCAAAAGTGGCAGATTTGCTCAGCCACAAGACCACCACCTCCGAGTCGGCTTGGAGGCACGTCAACCACCCGGTCAAGGGCAGTGAGGACATTGCCATCCAATACACCTCCATGCCCTTGGATCCGGGGCATATGCTGCTGCTCGGTCGAGACCTCGAGGGGCTGGCCAGCCTTCAACGCCGCCTGGTGGAGACCCAGCAGTCCATGGAGCGCGACTATGTGCGTCTGCGCCACGTGGAGGCCCGCTATCGCATCCTGTTGGACACCAGCCGCGAGCCCGTGTTGGTGGTCGATGCGGGCAACTTCAAGGTCCTCGATTCCAACCTCAGTGCACAAGCACTTTTAAAGGATGCGAACCGACGCCTCGTGGGTCGCGATGTGCTGGAGTGCTTCGAGCCCGAGGGCTGGGAAGACTTGCGGGCCTCCATGCGCATGGCCTTGGCCACGGGGCGCATCGAGATGTGCCGGGCGAGGTTTTTGTCATCCTCGGCCGAGGGTACGGTGTCGCTGACTGTTTTCCGGCAAGAGGCTGGTGCGCAAATCTTGATCCGAGTGTTCACCGAAGAGGGCCAAGGGGCGGGTGATCGACCTCAAGCGGCAACACTGAGCCAAGAGGTGGTGCAAAAAGCCCCATGGGGGGTGCTACTCACCGATCGCCACGGCCGTATCGAGTTCGTCAACGATGAGTTGCTCCACATAATGGGCGCCTTGTCGGGGGCTCAAGTTCAAGGGCAGTTGTTGGAAGATTGGCTCAAGCGGGGTGGAGTGGATTGGGGCGTGTTGAGCACCCATTTGCGTCAGCAAGAACATGTGCACGCCTTCGCCACCGAGCTGCGCGCGTTCTCAGGTCTGTCCATCAATGTGGAGATCGATGCGGTAAGGCTGTCCGACAAGGAAGCCACCTTCGCGTTGTTCGTGCGAGACGTGGAGCGGCGCCGTCAAGAGGAAACGCCTTCGGCCAGCGTGGGTCTGTCGGGGTCCGTCTCTGGCTTGTCGCACTTGGTGGGGCGCATGCCCATGAAAGACATCGTCGGCGAGACAGTGGACATGATTGAACGCCGTTGCCTTCAGGCGGCGCTCACACTCACCCAGAACAACCGGGCGTCTGCGGCGGAGATGTTGGGGGTTTCTCGACAAAGCTTGTATGTCAAGCTCAGACGCTTTGGTATGGCCTCTGAGGAAGAGCCGGCAGAGTGACGTTTTTGAGTGTCAATCTCTATTGACATCTGAAATCCCGGGGCCAACAATGGTTTCATGGCCTTGCCCCGCCTGTCCGTCGTTACCGAACTGCTGAAACCGGTCACCTGGTTTCCGCCCATGTGGGCGTTTGCCTGCGGCGTGGTGGCCTCTGGACAAACGCTGAAAGATCACAGCGCTTTGATCGTCCTGGGCCTGATCCTCACCGGGCCTTTGGTTTGCGCCAGCAGCCAGGCGGTGAACGATTGGTTCGACCGACACGTGGATGCCATCAACGAGCCTCACCGTCCCATTCCTTCGGGCCGCATGCCTGGCCGCTGGGGCTTGTACATCGCATGGGTGTGGACAGGTTTGTCCGCCCTGTGGGCTTGGAGCCTGGGTGTGTGGGGCTTTGGAGCGACTCTGTTGGCCTTGGCTTTGGCTTGGGCCTACAGCGCACCTCCCTTGCGTTTGAAGCTCAACGGCTGGTGGGGCAACGCGGCCTGCGCGATCAGCTACGAAGGTTTGGCCTGGATCACAGGCGCCGCAGTCATGCTAGGCGGCACCTTGCCGGCATCACCCTCACTGGTCCTCGCAATGCTCTACAGCGCAGGAGCGCATGGGATCATGACGCTCAATGACTTCAAGTCGGTGGTGGGCGATCGCGAAATGGGGGTGCGCTCATTGCCGGTGCAGTTGGGAGAGCGCCGAGCCGCGGTCACCGCCTGCGGCTTCATGCTGAGTTCGCAAGCGCTTGTAGCGCTGTACCTCATCCACCTGGGGGCTCCCAGTTACGCGGCGTGGGTTGGCGTGCTGATGGCGGCCCAGGTCCCCTTGATGATCAAGTTTGTTCAACAACCCACCCAACAGGCCCTCAGGCTCAGCGCTTTCGGTGTCCCCTTATTCGTGGCCGGCATGATGGTCAGTGCCTGGGCCTTGCGTCATTTGAACGAGGTGGTGTGATGAGTCGTTCGTGGTTCTCACGGGGCGGTGTGCATGCGTTCGGTTGGACGGATGTGGTCCGCTTAGGTCTGGTGCAGGCCTGCCTGGGATCGATGGTGGTGGTGGCCACCTCCACGCTCAACCGCATCATGGTGGTGGAGTTGGCGCTACCCGCCTTGGTGCCTGGCTTATTGGTGGGGTTTCACTACGCCGTGCAAATGCTGCGACCCCGGATGGGCTTTGGGGCCGACCAAGGGCGTCGCTGCACACCTTGGATGCTGGGAGGCATGGGCGTCTTGTCCGTGGGCGGCGTGCTGGCGTCTGTGGCCACCGCTTGGATGGCCGAGTCGATGTCATACGGTCTGGCCCTGAACTTGGTGGCCTTTGCCTTGATTGGGCTGGGCGTCAGCGCCTGTGGCACTTCGCTTCTGACGCTCATGGCCAAACGGGTGCCTGAGCCCATGAGAGCGCCGGCTGCCACCACCGTGTGGGTGATGATGATCATGGGATTTGCCGTGACGGCGATGGTGGTCGGCAAATTGATCGAGCCTTATTCGCCGGCACGCGTCATTGAAGTGACCTCACGACTGGCGCTGCTGATCTGCGCGGTCACCACCCTGGCCTTGTGGCGTTTGGAAGGGCAGGCCGGTTCGCTCGAAGCCGGGGCGGCGCCATCCCTCAGTGACGGTCGAACCTCTCAGTTCAAGAAAGCGCTCAGTGCAGTGTGGGACGAACCCCAGGCGCGATTGTTCACCGTGTTTGTCTTCCTGTCGATGCTGGCCTACAGCTCGCAAGATCTGATTTTGGAGCCTTTTGCGGGGGCCATCTTTGGCATGTCGCCGGGGCAAAGCACCCAGCTGTCGGGTGTGCATCACGGTGGCGTGCTGGCAGGTATGTTGGGCGTGGCCTTCGCGGGCGGTCGCTGGGTGGCAGGTCGCCTTGGATCCGTTCAAGCCTGGTTGGTGGGCGGGTGCATGGTGTCTTCAGTGGCCATGATGGGCTTGACCTTCGCGGGGCTGCATGGCGGCACCTGGCCGCTAAAAGCCAATATCTTTCTTTTGGGGGTGGCCAACGGAGCCTTCTCCATTGCCGCCATCGCCACCATGATGCGCTTGGCCAATGCGCAGGGAGGACGCAGCCAGGGCACCCGCATGGGACTGTGGGGCGCGGCTCAAGCCCTGGCGTTTGGAGTGGGGGGTGTGATGGGAACCGCCCTGAGTGATCTGGCTCGCTGGATGTTCTCGAGCCCGCAGTGGGGGTACTCCTCGGTGTTTGCCTTCGAGGCCGTGCTGTTTGTGATGGCGGCCGTCTGCGCCGTTCGTGTGGGTCAGTTGGACTCGTCGCCAGCGTCCAGACCCGTGGTGAATTTCAATACCCTGGAAGCGAGAAAGGGGTGAAGCCATGAATGAATCCACCTACGACGTGGTGGTGGTCGGTGGAGGCCCTTCGGGTGCTACCACGGCCGATGACCTGGCACGTCAGGGCTGGCGCGTGCTGCTGCTGGACCGGCAGGGCCGCATCAAGCCTTGTGGGGGTGCCATCCCTCCGCGATTGATCCAAGACTTCGCGATCCCCGATCACCTGTTGGTGGCGAAAGTGCGTTGTGCTCGGATGATCGCACCAAGCCATCACGCCGTGGATATCCCCATCGACAATGGTTTTGTCGGCATGGTGGACCGTGACGTCTTTGACGAGTGGCTGCGTGTTCGTGCAGCCGACCACGGTGCCGTGAGGCAGAGAGCTCGTTTTGAGCGACTGAGTCGCGATGAGGACGGATGTGCACGCGTGCATTTCGTCAAGTTGGACCGTCACGGCGAGACGGAGTCGGCCAGCGTCCGCGCACGGGTGGTGGTGGGCGCAGATGGTGCCAAATCAGAAGTGGCCAGGCAGGCGATCCCCAACGCGCACAAAACCAAGTATGTGTTCGCCTATCACGAAATTTTGAAGGCGCCGGTGGACCAAACAGGCTATGACCCTCATCGCTGCGACGTGTATTACCAAGGTCCTTTGTCGCCCGATTTTTATGGCTGGGTCTTCCCTCACGGCCCGACCATGAGTGTGGGCACCGGCAGTGCCGACAAAGGGTTTTCATTGCGCACTGGGGTGGCGCGGTTGCGTGAGGTCGCAGGGTTGCAAGAGGCTCCGGTGCTGCGCCGTGAAGGTGCCCCCATTCCCTTGAAACCTCTGCCCCAATGGGACAACGGACGAGATGTACTGGTGACCGGTGATGCCGCAGGTGTGGTCGCACCAGCGTCGGGTGAGGGCATTTATTACGCCATGGCCTGCGGCCGTATGGCGGCATCGGCGGTGAATGCCTTTTTGAAGGATCCCAATCCACGCCATCTGGCGCAGGCGCGCCGAGAATTCATGAAGGCGCACGGCCGGGTGTTCTGGGTGTTGGGGATCCTGCAACACTTTTGGTACCAAAACGACCGCCGCCGCGAACGGTTCGTGGCCATGTGCGAAGACCGTGATGTCCAACAGTTGACCTTCGACGCGTACATGAACAAGCGCCTGGTGCGCAAGAAGCCCATTGCGCATGTGAAGATCTTTTTCAAGGACTTGGCTCACCTGCTCGGCTTGGCGCGCGTATAACCTTTTTGCTCAAGCCGCGAGGGTTTTAGCTTTCGCTGGCTTTGAGCTTGGCAGGCGTGTTCCGCCCGGCCAATGACCAACTCAATGGTCTTTTTTAGGACTTCGACGCGTTGAGCCAACGCAGCCAGGTGTTTACACTGACTTCGGGGGCTTCTTCGTGCGACAGGTGGCCGAGCCCTGCAAGCTCTGACAACGTGGCCTTGGGCAACACCTCTACAGCCCGTGCCCCAAGATGCGCCGGCACGGTCATGTCGCGTTGGCCCACCTGCACGAGAACCGCGTTGTGAATGTCGTGCAGGCGATCCGCCACTTCTTTGACATCCCAGGCTGCCATGAGTTGCAGGATGCCTCGCACGTGTGCCGGCTGGCTCAATAGGTAACGATAGCAGTCGAGTCCCACATCATCCAGCTTGGAGCCTGTGCTGATCAGGAGTCGTTCGACGGCACCCTTGCGCCGGGCCTGGTGTGACACCATGACGCCAGACAACGGGTTGAAGGCAGCCATCCAGGCCGTGACGGGAAATAACCATTGCGCCAAGCCCGGCAAAGGCATCCAGGCCGGGTTGAGGGCGATCATTTTGGGTCGGCCTAACTGGGGGTCGACAGGCTCGCTCAAACCCCAGCGGGCCATCACTGCGGCACCGGCGGAGTGCCCTATGAGCAATTCTGGTCGCATCTTGAGCGACTGCATCAAGGCGGAAATTTCGTCGTACACGGCGCCAATGGAGGGTTCAAGATGATCCATGCCACTGCTGAAGCCGTGTCCCGGAAGGTCCGGACACACCACCGTGAAAAATGGCGACAGCAGGGGCATCACATCGCGCCAGCTATGAGTAGAGGAGCCAGTGCCATGCAGCAATAAGGCCACCGGCCCTCGCCCCATGATCTGCACGTGCCAATTGACGCAGCGCGTCTTGATGAAGTGACTGCAGTGGCTGTGCGGCCAGCATGCGCGCTGAGCCAGCCAATCCGGAGCGGGATACAGATGCTCAAAAAACATCACCCAGTCCCACCCGTGTTGCTCACCTGCATCGCGCTCGCCAGTCGTTGGGCTTGCACATGGGGCATCGGCAGGTACCTGGCCGCCATCGTGCGTGCCAGCGACTGCGCCAAGGGTTCGGGTTGCGGGGCCGTGTCGATCCACAAGGCGTCCATCTGACTCATCGCCCATTGCACGGCAAGCTGTTGTGCATCGGCCTGAGCCTGAGTTCTGCCCCCCATGCCCTGGAGGCTGACGTTGGCTCGACCATCGCTGAGCACCACCAAATGCGGTGTGCTCCCTTCGCGTTGAAGTTTCAAGGCCTGCTCTAGGCAAAGGCGCAAGGCGTGAGCGAGCGGTGTGCCACCACCGCCCGGTACGCCGGCCAGGGCTCGTTTGGCCCGCACCAGCGATCGCGTGGGCGGCAGCAGACACTGGGCTTGTGTGCCACGAAAGGCGATCACGCACACACGGTCACGCCTTGAGTAGCTTTGCGCCAACAGCAACTCCACGGCGCCTTTGGCTTGCGCCAGTCGGTGCATGGCGGCTGACCCCGAGGCATCCAACGCCAAAATCAGGCAGGAGGCCGACGCTTGCTCAAACCGTCGGGTGTGGAAGTCCTCCGCGCGCAATTGCAGTGCCACCTGCGAACCCGGCAGGGCTGCACGCCGAAGCCGCTGTCGGGGCGCTGCATGCTTCAAAGTGGCCAGCAAGTCCAAACGGGCTTGATCGTGGGGACGGCCCGGTCGCGAAGGCAGTGGACGGCCCCGCAGGCGGTGCTTTTGCAAGTGGCCACTTTGTCCCACCGCAGTACCTTTGGATGCAGTCTTTGGTGCCGAGAGGAGCGAGTCCAACAGATGGTCGGGCAAGCTGGCGACCGCAGCCGCCAAGATCACCTCCTCCAGGGCCTCCACAGACTCGGGTGAGGGTGGTGGCGCAGCGTCTTGTGAAGACTCGGGCGGTAGAGACTCTGACGACGCAGGCTCTTGCGGGGCAGGCGACTCTGCCGTCTCCTGAGGGTCGACTGGCAGACGTTTCGCGCGGGGAAGCAGCACACAGCGTGTGGCGCGAATCAGGTCCGGCTCCTCCACGGCCACGCGGCCTGCACAGGCTGCATGGATGCGAGCCACTCGCAAGGCCTGCAAGATCGCTCGGGTGCTGTCAATGCCAAAAGCAATCGCCACGTGGCACAAGGCCTCCACCTGCGCGTCGCTCACGGGTGAGACCGCGCTGATGGGAAGGGGCAAGAGCGCATCAGGATTGACCACAGACGAGTCGGCGGAGGAGGGCGCTTCACCGGAGTCAATCTCGCGCATCGACAGAGTCCGCAAGTCGATCCACAAGCCCAAGCGATCCGTCAGGCTCTCGTGCACGGGCACTTCGTCGGGATCCGACTCGTCCAAAGCCACGACGCCGAATTGGCTCGGCAGCGACTGGCCCTGCCCACTGCGCACCTGCCCTTGATCCATGGTTTGGGTCAACAAGGCCAAAAGGTTGCGCGGTGCCCGCTCGGCCATGGGGATCATCACCACGCCCTGGTGGGCTTGCGCGAGCAAGCCAGTTTTCCAACTCAAGCGCCGCTCTTGAAGACTTTGCGTCAAGTCGATGCCGCCCAACAATGCCTGATCGTCAGTGTGTGACGGGACTTTGATCACCTGCAGCCCGCAGGCCTGCAAGCGGCTCAACCACTTGTCACGCACAGGCCCATGGCCCGCACGCACCCAAATGCCACCGATTCCAGCGGGGTCGACGCGCAGGGCTCGCAGTGCCCAAAGCGCATCGTCCCAAGCCTCAGGCATTCAGCACCTCTTGCAAACTGCGTTGCACACGCACGCCAGAGTCGGTGTCGTCCAATGGATTGCGCCTCAAGCGATGACGCAGCGCGAGCGTGGCTACCTGTGCCAAGTGGCCGTCCTGCACGGCTTTCGCCCCTTTCAGGGCTGCATAGGCACGACTGGCCCGGAGCAAAGTCAACTCAGCGCGCAAGCCATCGGTCCCCAGGCGTTGACATAGGTCGGCGCTGCGCAGCATGACGTTGTCGTCGGTCTGAATCTTGGGCAAGGCTTTGCGGGCCTTGAGGATGCGGTCGCGCAACTTGTCATTTTCAGGCTGCCACTGCGCTCGAAAGGCTTGCGGGTCTCGTTCAAACGCCTCGCGACGTTTGACCACTTCCACACGTTGGTGCAAATCCTGAGGCGTTTTGACTTGGACCGACAAGCCGAAGCGATCGAGCATCTGCGGTCGGAGTTCGCCTTCTTCGGGGTTGCCGCTGCCCACCAGCACAAAACGTGCGGGGTGGCGCACACTCAGGCCTTCGCGCTCCACCACGTTTTCGCCCGAGGCTGCCACGTCAATGAGCAGGTCGACCAAATGGTCGTCCAGCAGGTTCACCTCGTCGATGTACAAGAAGCCTCGGTTTGCCTGGGCCAAGAGGCCCGGCTGAAAGGATTTCACGCCCTGGGTCAGGGCCTTCTCGAGGTCGAGTGCACCGACGACTCGATCTTCCGTGGCACCCAACGGAAGATCCACCACCGGGACCGGCCGCAATGCCGACTTGCGCCCGCGGGCGGTCCCGCAGTGCGGGCAGAGGCCTTTGCCCGAAGATGCGGGATCACAGCCGTAGGGGCAGCCTTCCACCACTTTGAGCGGAGGCAGCAAGTCTGCCAGCGCTCGCACGGCGGTGGACTTGCCAGTGCCGCGGTCTCCCAACACCAGCACGCCGCCGATGGTCGGGTCCACGGCCACAAGTTGAATGGCCAGGGTCATCTCGTCCTGGCCCACGATGGCAGCGAACGGAAAGCTCAAACGCATGCAGTCTCCTGAGCTGAAGTCGGTGAAGGCCGGCCGTCATCACGGGTCAATCCATAGGGTTGCGCCAATTGCCACACATGATCCGGCACCATGTGCGGGACCCTTGCTGGCAATTCGCGTCGAAGGTGCACCACACTTTCAATAGCTTTCATCTCCACTCTGGCACGGGCGAATTCCAAGCCTCTAGGGCCCATGCGGGGCATGAGCCAATTCACCAGGGGTTTGAGCCAAGCAGGCGTGCGCCGCAGCGGCAAGCCACCGGCCGCCCGCAAGGTGTTGGCCAGGAAGCCTTTCACGGGGCCTTTGCGCTGCCCCGCCTCGGTAGGGGCTTGCAACGAAATCTTCGTGCCCAAGAGGTCGAGCATCTCTTGGCCCTGGGCGTTGCGGACGATCAGCCATTGATCGCCGCGCCCTCCCATATAACCCACGGTGATGTCAGACAGGCGGTTGGTGTAATCGACACAGGTGCGGCAGGTGAGCGGGAAGAAGTCCTGGGGCAAGCGGGACAGCGGGAGATTGAGGAAGGGGATGGTGCGCACGTGGCCGCCGGTGTGACGGAGCTCCACGCGGTAGTCGGCCCGAAACTCCAGATACTCGATGTCTTGTGGGCGATCCGACAAGAGCTTGAGGAATTCATGAAAGTTGGCGGTGGTGGTGTTGTCGGAGCAGGGCGTGCCGATCACATACAGAGACTTCAGCCCATGCTCTGATCGCCAAGAGGCCTCCAGGGCTCTGAGCGGATACACCTGGCATGGAATGGCGATCACAGCGAGTCGTTTGTGCCCGGCCGCGAGTGCGGGCTCCACCAAGGAGAGCAGGGGGGCATAACCCATGCGCATCCCGCGGCAACGCACCAGGTCTTCGCTGCGCGTGACCAGCACGGGTTGGGGCTTCCAGCGGTCGTCGGCATCGGGCTCCACCGTCAACACGGCATCCACCACACCAGAGTCCAACAGGGCTTGTGCCAATGACGTGGTGATGCCAGTCCACTGCGCGCCAGCCTGTGGAGTTTGCATGCGCGCTTGCCACATGGCACGATGAGGTCCAAAGAACAAGGTGTCAGGTCGTTCGGGATGAGCGCGCCCGCCATCCACCCCATGAATCTGCCGCTCTAGTTTCGGGTAGTCAGGTTGGATGAATTGGCAGGCGTGGGCGCACCGCTTGGGTTCTTGGGTGCGAGAGACGCCACAATCGGTGCACAGCCGCCGGGTAGGCGGTGGCTGAACGGGGACCGACTCATGCACGCTGGCGCTCATCGCCTCGGATTATTGAGGGCGCCTTGCGAAGTGTCAACTTGAATTGACGTCTGTAAGAATTGTCGATAAATCATGGGACTTTGGGCCTTGTTCGCTGCGCTGGCTCTGTGGACGCCCGATTTGGACTGGGCGACGCTGGAGCGCGCCTACCTCAGAGACCGACAAGACCTTCGGGTGGTGGATGGAGTGCGGTGGCACGTCCGTGATGAGGGACAGGCCGAGGACGGAACGCTGGTGCTGGTCCACGGCTTTGCCTCCGATCTTCAAACTTGGAATGTCTGGGCAGATTCGTTGCGTTCACGTTATCGCGTGGTGAGGATGGATCTCCCCGGATTCGCGCTGTCGGGGCCGGTCGCTGGAGGCGACTATGGACTGCATCGACAGTGCCAGCGGTTGGACGCACTGTTGACAGAAATGCAGGTGAGTACGCCGCCGATGAGTGGCTCCGTGGGTGGGTCAGCAGCCAATCCCGTGATTTGGGTGGGACATTCGATGGGCGCGGACCTGGTGGCTCAATGTGCGGCTCAAAGTGACCGTCCGCCACAAGGTGTGGTGCTCATCGCGCCACCGCGGTTGGTCAGCGAAACTTCGCGGACTCAGACGACAAATCACGCCCCTCCATGGATGGCCTGGTTCGCCTGGGCCTTGCCGCGTCGTTTGGTGCAGCAAGGCTTGAGCCTTGCACATGCGGTTCAGAGCCCACCCTCAGAGGCCGAAGTGGATCGCAGCTTTGCCATGTTGAGGGCTCCAGGCGTTCGCTCGGCGATTCTCCAGATGGGAACGCAAAGGCGTGCAGACTCCGCGGTGGCCGACGCCAGAGCGTCGTTTCAGGGGCCGGTGTGGGTGGCTGTCGGTGATCAGGAGCGTTTGTTGAACTGTGGGAGCATGGGCGATCTGGGCCCGCGCATGACACGGCGATGGCCTCAGGCTCAGCTAAAGATGTACCCCAACGCTGGGCACATGGTCCATGAGGATGCCGCGGAGGCACTGACAGAGGACGTGCGGCGTTTTGCGACCCAGATCACGGTGAGCTCCACGGCAGGGCCTGTGAGTTTGAACTAGAGTATGGAGTCTTGGCTGCGAACTTCAGTTGACATAATATACATCGTAGCGCATTCAGCGGGCAGCGCCGGTTTTGATCATTGCCTCCAACCTCAGCGCCAAAGCGTCTCTCCCAGCGCGCCGAGCGAAATCGGCAGCTGTGAGTCCCAGGTCATTCTTGGCCGCGGCCTGAGCTTTGGCCCCAAGCAACACATCCACGGACGCTTCGGGGCCGTATCCTGCAGCCATCATCAAGGCCGTGGTGCCGTTGGGCGATCGCGCCTCCAGGTCGGCCTGTCGGGCGATCAGCATGCCAACCACCTCGGTGTCCGGGCCGCTTGCCGCGTAATGCAAAGGCGCCCAACCGGCCTTGTTCACCCGGGCGCCTCGTGACAGCAAGGTCGCGACAATGGCTTTTTGCCCCTTGAGCGCGGCCATCATCAGCGGTGTCTCGCCGTGCTCATTGTCTTTGTCGGTGGCCAATCCCGGAGCCTGGGCCAAGGCGCTGGCTGCTTTGTACGACTCGCTTTGCAGCGCCCAATGCAAGGCCGCCACGCCTGATTCGTGGGGTGTGTTGGGGTCGAATCCTCGTTGAATCAGCGACTGGAGGGTTGCCGCATCATCGCGACGAATCGCAGAAAAGAAGTCGTCATAGGACCCTGCTTGAGCGAGAGAACCTTGCACGAATATATACAGATAGACGATATATCTAAAGTACTTTATCACTTGAATAAGCTCGTTTAACTCATTGAAATATCAAACAAAGATCCGAAATTCCTTGTGGTGGCAGCGGCCACTTCATCGCGCGACAAATCCTTGATGGTCGCCAACGCCTCACCCACATGAGCCACAAAGGCGGGTTGGTTGGTTTTCCCGCGGTGAGGCACCGGGGCCAGATACGGACTGTCAGTCTCCACCAAACAGCGATCCAAGGGCACCCAGCGGGCCACCTCACGCAATTCGACTGCATTTTTGAAAGTCAGGATGCCGGAAAAGGAAATGTAAAACCCCAAATCCAAGGCGGCCCGTGCCACTTCGGCCGTCTCGGTGAAACAGTGAAACACCCCCCTGACCTGCCCACGGCCCGCCTCCTTCAGGATCGCCAGCGTGTCCTGCGCCGCATTTCGAGTGTGGATGATCAAAGGAAGCCCGGTTTGATAGGCCGCCTCAATGTGCGTGGCGTAGCGCTCGCGTTGCCAAGCCATGTCCTCGACGCTGCGACCGTTCAGACGAAAATAATCGAGCCCCGTTTCGCCAATGGCGCGAACCTTGGGGTCTGCAGATCGCTCGATCAAATCTCGCAACGTGGGTTCGGCCTTGCCTTCGGTGTCAGGATGCACCCCCACCGAGGCCCACAGCTTGGGGGATTGACGGGCCACGGCCAACACATCCGCAAATTCTTCCAGCGTGGTGCACACGCAAAGAGCTGATTGCACGTCTGCATGGGCCATATGACGCAGGACATCGCCGAGGCGGTCACGCAAGCCCTCAAAGCTCAGGTGGCAATGGGAATCCACCCACATGGTCAACGGCTTCCTGACGCAGAGGTCTTCAGTGCCGCCTGCGCCTCGCTCACCAGACTTTCAAGCAGCAAAGCCTCTTGCCAAGGGTGATCAGCATGTACGGCAACTCGGCCCAGATTGCGGCGCCATTGCTCGAGTGCCGACAAAGAGGCCGGTGCCGATTTCCACTCCGGAAAGAACAGTGTCGCTGAAGGAGGCACGCTTGACGGCGCCGCCAAGGCCTTTACCACCGCGTCATGGCACACCTTGAGCAGTGCATCGACCACCCGAGGCACGGGCCAACGGTCAAAGGGCGCGGCGCTGCCTTGTTCTAAGGCCTGTGGGATTCGGTTCCAAACCGGCCCCGTGAGACCCTCATGAAACATCCTGAGGGCTTCGAGAGGTGCCTGAGACGTCGCCGCCAGCAAATGGTCGGCATCGCTCACGCCCTGGTTCTCCAACCAGGCCCGAGCGACTTCACGTGTGGGGGCCGGCAACACCCAGCGCTGCACCCGACTCAAAATGGTCGGCAACAAGCGGCTCGGATCTGTTGCCGACAAGATGATCCGGGCTTGAGCTGGTGGCTCTTCCAAGGTCTTGAGCAATGCACTGGCGGCAAAGGGATTCATGACATCGGCCGGATGCACCACCAGCACCTTGGCCATTCCACGCCCCGGTGTGGTCACGATCCAGTCCAGCGCCTCACGGATGTCTTCCATCCGGATTTGCCGACTGGGTTTGCGTTTGTCATCATGCCGTTGTGGCCAACCAAGACCTAGCGCCATCTCTTCGGGCAATCGGACGTGCAGATCCGGATGCGTCTTGGCCTCCACCATGCGGCAGGAATCACAATGGCCACACGCGTGGTGCCGCGGTGAGGCCGTGGCGGCCTCACACAACCAGGCCTGACCCAAGGCCAGCGAAAACTCCAACGTGCCCATGCCCGGGGCACCTTGCACCAGCAAGGCCTGTGCACGAGAGGATGCCAGCACCTCTTTCAGCGGCGCACGCAACCAGGGCCAAGACAATTCGCCCGACCTGCGGTTCATGCCAAGCGCTCCTGCAAAAGCTTTTCAAGGCGTGCCCAGACTGCTTCTCGAGGACCTTGAGCATCCAAGACGATAAATCGTTGTGGGTGAGCCTCTTGGCGCTGAAGGTAACCGGCCCTGACCCGGGCAAAAAAGGCCAAGTCTTGGGCCTCAAAGCGGTCGGGCGCTCTGACAGCCGAGCGCCGTTGTGCAGCCACCTCGGCCGGCAAGTCAAAACACAAGGTCAAGTCGGGTTGCAGCCCCTCTTGGACCCAGGACTCCAGCGTGCGCAAGACAGCCAGGTCAAAACCACGGCCTGCGCCCTGGTAGGCGAAGGTGGCATCCGTAAAGCGGTCGCACAGCACATCTTGACCTTGAGCCAACGCCGGCATGATGCGCGTGCGTAAATGGTCTTTGCGTGCCGCGAACACCAGCAACGCCTCGGTCATTGGGTCCATGGCCTGGTGCAGCACCAACTCACGCAGAGACTCGGCCAACGGCGTACCTCCGGGCTCTCGGGTCAAGATCACCTGCCGACCTTGGCTTTGCAGCCAATGAGCCACAGCTTCGATGTGAGAAGACTTGCCCGCGCCGTCGATGCCCTCAAATGTGATGAAACGGCCTCTCATGGTCCTTTGGAGATCTTTCGTTGAAACCGATTGACGGCTCGATTATGGTCGTCCAGGGTGGCGCTGAAAGCGCTGCT
Source organism: uncultured Rubrivivax sp. (assembly GCA_964498795.1). Classification (GTDB taxonomy): domain Bacteria; phylum Pseudomonadota; class Gammaproteobacteria; order Burkholderiales; family Burkholderiaceae_C; genus Rubrivivax. Next base: position 27,024 of record CAZCJB010000013.1, read on the forward strand.
GCCGTCCCCTCGGGCGACAAAATAGAGGGCTTGCGTGGCTGCAGGCTGGACTGCCGCCTGCAATGAGGCCCAACCGGGCATGGCAATCGGTGTGGGCGGTAAACCGCGCCTTGTGTAGGTGTTGTAGGGCGTGTCCATCAACAAATCCCGTTTTCGCAAATTCCCGTCAAAGGCCTCGCCCAGGCCATAAATGACCGTGGGATCGGTCTGCAACGGCATGCCCAGGCGCAAGCGATTGGAAAAGACGCCAGCAATCAGAGGCCTGTCGGCCGCTTGGCCGGTTTCTTTTTCCACGATGGAGGCCAGGATGAGCGCCTCCGAGGGCGACTTCAGGGGCGACGAGGCAGCCCGATCTCGCCAGGCGGCCTCGAGCTTGCGCTGCATGGCGGTGGCGGCCCTCTTCAATACGGCCAGGTCGCTCACGCCACGGCTGAATCGATAGGTGTCTGGGAAGAATTGGCCCTCGGCGCTCTGCCCCTCCAATCCCAAAGCCGTCATGATTTGCGGCTCGCTCCAGGCTGTGGTGGTGGGTTTCAGAGAGGGTGATCGTGCCAATTCCGCGCGGACTTGACGAAAGGTCCATCCTTCAATGATGCGCACCGACTCCAGGGATTCATCCCCCTGTACCATCTTGTCCAGCAGCGACCTGGGCGTGGTCTGCGCATCTGCGGCATACGTGCCGGCTCGAATCTTTCGTGCTTGACCGGACACGCGAAACCACTGGTACAGCAGCCACGCGGGAGTGTCCACGCCGGCATTGACCCAGCGCTGGGCCACCTCGCGCGGTGAGGCACCGGGCTCCACCGACAGCTCGACTGCTGGTTTGTTGAATGGCAACGGACGCTGCGTCCACCACCACCCCCAGCCGACGACCGCGACAACGGCAAGTGACAGGCATGCCACGGTCGCCATAAGTGCGCTACGAAACCCTGAAGTCCAAATAGTCATGACGCTTGATCATAATGAACCCATGATCACTTTTGATGCCCTGCCCCATTCTGGGCAAGTCCTCGTGCCTGAGTGGGGCGTCTTGATGGCCCGCGGCCGTGACGCCAAGTCCTTTTTGCACGGGCAACTCACCCAAGACATCACCCATTTGGCACCGGGCCGCAGCGCTCTGGCGGGTTACTGTTCAGCCAAGGGTCGTTTGATGGCCACCTTTGTGGTGTGGGTGAACCCGGCTGGCGATGTGTTTATGGCGGGCAGCGCCGAGCTCTTGGCCTCGGTGGCCAAGCGCTTGAGCATGTTTGTGTTGAGGGCAGATTGCAAGCTGCAGGTGTTGGAGTGGCCGGTGCAGGGATGCTGGCGCCGCACGGGACTCGGCGATGCTGTGGCCAACGATCCGTGGCCGGCCACGGCATGGGGGGTCACGTTCAGCGACGATGCATCCGTGATGCGGGTCCGTCTGCCTGACGTCGCGGGTGTTCAGCGGGTCTTGCAGACAGGCCCGGGGGATGCAGATCTTCGTCCACCATCGGCGCCATCCGCGGATTTTTTCGCGCAACTGTGGCGCACCCTCGAAGTGGCCTCAGGCGTCCCACGCGTGGTTCTCGCCACCCAAGACCAGTTCGTGCCGCAGATGGTGAACTTGGAACTTGTGGGCGGCGTGAATTTTCAGAAAGGCTGCTACCCGGGTCAGGAGGTGGTGGCTCGCAGCCAGTACCGAGGGACGCTCAAGCGCCGCACCTTTTTGTTTGAAGTCGATGCACCAGCGGCGCCCGGCGATGAGGTATTTTCTCAAGACGATCCAGAGCAGCCGGCAGGCATGGTGGTATTGGCTGCGCCCTGGCCGACGGCTGATTCGGCGGCCTCAGCGCGGCATCTGGCGCTGGTGGAGGTGAAGTGGGCGTTGCTGCAGGGAGGGAGTGGTTCGCTGCATTTGCACCAAGCGCACGGATCGCCTCTCAAACCTCGGGACCTTCCCTACGAGGTTCCGCATTTGGAGTGAGGCACCCACCCTTCCCTACCTGTTCAGAACCAAGCGCTGGTGCATGATGCCTTGGGACTCCACCGGTGGGCCTTCGGGCTGAAAACCCAAGGATTCGAAGAAGGGAACGGTGGACAGCCGGGTGTCGAGGGTCAAGCGTTTCAGGTTCAAATAGTGCGAATCCGACAGGATGCTTTGCAACAACGCCGACCCGATGCGGCTGCCTCGAGTCCCGCGGTGCACCGCCAACCGGCTCACCTGCCCCACACCTTCAGGAAGGGTGTGAAGCCGGCAGGCGCCCACCACGCGACCCAAACGGTTGCGAGCGACGAGATGGTGGGCTTGATCATCCAAGGGCTCGGTGATCCAGGCATCGGGCATGTGCCATTCGTCCACAAACACGGAACGACGCAATGCACGCACCTCCTCTTGGCAGGATGACCAGGGCTCCTTGTGAATTTCGATCATGGAGTCTCCGGCCTCATAAGCATTCAACACCTGCCGCAAGGATTCCGGGATCGGCATGGATTTGTGAACGTGCGGGTCTGCATACACGTAGACGAGTTCAGCCGTCACCAACACCTCATCGCCTCTGAACACTGCGGCCTCGAATCCCATCGAAGAATTGCCCATGCGTGAGCAGCGCATACCCACTTGCAGGCGGTCGTCGTACTCTGCCGACGCGTGATATTCCACCAACGACTTGCGGACGAACAGATCCCCGCCCAGGTCCGCCATGGTGTCGCTGTAGGGTAAGGCCACGGCACGCCAATAGCCGGCCATGGCCGTGTCCACATACATCAGGTAATGCGCGTTGAACACGATCTTTTGGAGGTCCACCTCGGCCCATCGCACACGCAATGGCTCAAAAAACCGAAAGTTTTCTTTTTTCATGGCCAGTGATCCCTTCCTCGAACTTCGGACGAGTGTATGTCGGGCTTCCTAGACCACGACAGGTCGTCGTATCCTTGCAGCTCGAGCAGCCTTTCGGATGAACTCATGGCCTATATCTACTACCTCACCCCGATTCATTTGGACTTCGGGGCCGTGTCTTTGCTGCCGGCCGAGTGCGAGCGCATTGGGATCCGCCGACCCCTGATCGTCACCGATGCAGGCGTTCGCGCGGCGGGTGTTTTGGCGCAAGCCCAACAAGCGTTGGCCACTCTCCCCCACGCCGTGTTTGATGGGACGCCCTCCAATCCCACCGAAGCGGCGGTGCGCGCAGCTCACCAGGTGTTCGTGGCCGAGGGCTGTGACGGTCTCATCGCGGTGGGTGGCGGGTCCAGCATTGATTTGGCCAAGGGCCTGGCCATCGCGGCCACGCACGAAGGTCCATTGACACGCTACGCCACGATCGAAGGTGGCAGTGGATTGATCACCGATCGGGTTCTGCCCCTGATTGCCGTGCCGACCACCGCGGGCACGGGCAGCGAAGTGGCGCGAGGGGCCATCGTCATCGTCGACGATGGCCGGAAGTTGGGCTTTCACTCTTGGTATCTGTTGCCCAAGTCGGCCGTCCTGGACCCCCATTTGACCTTGGGCTTGCCGGCCGGACTGACAGCGGCCACAGGCATGGACGCCATCGCCCACTGCATGGAGACGTTCATGGCGGCAGCGGTAAATCCTCCTGCGGATGGTATTGCCTTGGATGGCCTGGAACGCGCGTGGAGACACATCGAGACAGCAACGAGAGACGGTTCAGACCGCCAAGCCCGTTGGCAGATGATGAGCGCCAGCATGCAAGGTGCCCTCGCCTTCCAAAAAGGGTTGGGCTGCGTTCATTCGCTGAGCCACAGCCTGGGAGGCGTCAACCCGCGCTTGCACCACGGCACGCTCAACGCGTTGTTCCTGCCTGCGGTGGTCTTGTTCAATGCCCAAACCACCAGCCTGCAGCAAGACCGCCGACTGCAGCGCATGGCGCAAGCCATGGGACTGCCTTCGTGCAGCGATTCAGGCGTTGAAGTCGCACAGGCAGTTCGCGCCTTGAACGCACGACTCGGTTTGCCATCCGGCCTGCGCGCCCTGGGTGTGACCGAGGAGCTCTTTGATCGCGTCATTGCAGGGGCCCTGGCTGATCATTGCCACAAAACCAACCCCCGACTGGCCACGGCCGAAGACTATCGAGCGATGTTGCAGGCCTCGATGTAACGGGAATCCCAAAAAAAGAGCAGGGCGGGAAGCCCCGCCCTGCAAAGGGTGACCGCGTTCAGTGGTGGGTGCCGTCGAGGAATTGTTCGTCCTCGGTGGAGCCCTTGAGCGCTGCGGTCGAAGCCTGGCGCTCAATGGTGGTGGTCACCGCATCGAAATAGCCCGTTCCCACTTCGCGTTGGTGCTTCACCGCAGTGAAGCCTCGCTCAGCAGCCGCGAACTCCTTTTGCTGCAGCTCGACGAAAGCAGTCATGTTCTGGCGCGCATAGCCATAGGCCAAGTCAAACATGCCGTAATTGAGCATGTGGAATCCTGCCAAGGTGATGAATTGGAACTTGTAGCCCATGGCGCCCAATTCGCGTTGGAACTTGGCGATCGTGGCGTCGTCCAAATTCTTCTTCCAGTTGAAGCTCGGGCTGCAGTTGTAAGCCAACAGTTTGCCCGGGAACTTCGCGTGAATCGCGTCGGCGAACTTCTTGGCAAACGCCAAATCCGGCGTGCCCGTCTCGCACCAAATCAGGTCTGCGTAGGGCGCGTAGGCCAAACCGCGGCTGATGGCTTGGTCGATGCCCTTGCGAGTGCGGAAGAATCCTTCCACGGTGCGCTCGCCGGTGAGGAAAGGCCGGTCGTTGTCATCCACCTCGCTGGTGACCAGGTCGGCCGCTTCGGCGTCGGTGCGTGCCAGCAAGATGGTGGGGGTGCCCATGACATCTGCCGCCAAGCGCGCAGCGATGAGCTTGCTGACCGCTTCGCGGGTGGGCACCAGCACTTTGCCGCCCATGTGTCCACACTTCTTGACCGAGGCCAACTGATCCTCAAAGTGCACACCGGCAGCGCCGGCATCGATCATGGACTTCATGAGTTCGAAGGCGTTCAACACGCCGCCGAATCCGGCTTCTGCGTCAGCGACGATCGGTGCGAAGTAGTCCACATCGTCTTTGCCCTCGCTCCATTGGATTTGATCGGCGCGGGTGAAGGCGTTGTTGATACGACGCACGACCTTGGGCACTGAATCCACCGAGTACAAGGATTGATCGGGATACATCTCTCCGTTGTCGTTGGCGTCGGCCGCGACCTGCCATCCCGACAGGTAGATCGCCTTCAATCCCGCCTTGACTTGTTGCATCGCCTGATTGCCGGTGAGCGCGCCGAGCGTGTTCACGAAAGGCTCGGTGTGCAGCAAGTTCCACAGCTTTTCAGCCCCCCGCTTGGCCAACGTGTGCTCGACCTGCAGCGACCCGCGCAGACGGACCACATCTTCAGCGGTGTAACCGCGCTGAATGCCTTTCCAGCGGGGGTTTTCAGCCCATTCTTTTTCAAGGGCGGCGATTTGTTGTTGGCGTGACAGTGTGTTCATGGGACTCTCCTTGGCGATTGAGAAAGATAGAAAAAAGAAACCTTGGATGGCTCAAGGTTACGCCAGGGAGTGTGAGATTTCACACTTATGTCTTATAGAAGACTATTTATTTAGTCTTTTAAAAACAATGAGTTAAAGCTTAGATCCCACTATATAAAATTACCTTCCTCCAGATGAATTCTTTTGCTGCGGCGCCGCAAACGCTAATTTCGTGAGATGGAACGCCAATTTCATCACTTGAAATTAGGGCCCTGCTGAACCCCCTCCCACCACTTCTCATAGACATGGTCGGCCAAGGCATGGTGAGCAGCCATCATGGAACTTGCCAGCGACAAGATCTGTTCACGTCCTTGAACGCTCCTGGGGTGATCCCTCTGTGCCCGAGACCAAGTGTCGCTTTCCTCTTTCATCCACTCGGCCAATTTCTGCGCATCGATCTCGATGTGAAACTGCATGCCCAGGTGGGGTCCGATGGCAAAGGCCTGATGGGGACAGGCTTGGCTGGTGGCCAGCCAAGTGGCCCCTTGAGGCAATGAAAAGCATTCGTAGTGCCAATGCATCACGGGAGTGACAAAGCGGGCCGGAAACCACGTCTGCGCTTGCGGATTGTCCAGAACTGTCAAAGGCTGCCACCCCACTTCCGGCGCGGGCGAGCTCGTCACTTGCCCGCCCAAGGCTTTGGACAGCAACTGTCCGCCCAAACAATGCCCAATCACGGGTCGATGGCTGCTCACTGCTCGGCGTATCAGTGCCTCACCTTGACGCAAGGCCGACCAATCGTCGTTGGCACTCATGGCTCCGCCCAAGATGGCCAGCGCCGAGAAAGGCTCTATGTCCTGAGGGAAGGTCTCACCCACACCTGCATTGGCCACCACGTGGGGGATGTCGTGTCGATCAAGCCAGGTGCCCAAGTAGCCTGGGCTGTCTGAGGCCATGTGCTGAAGGATCAAAACAGGTTTCATGGATGGTTGGAATTGGGGTGGTAGCGCCCCGTATCATCACCGAAATCCCCCAGCCCCCATGCATGCTCGAAGCCTCCCCCTGACCGCCTATGCCTGTTTGGCCGCCAGCATGTCCCTGGTCGGGTGCTATGTCGGGCTGTCCAAATTGCTCATCGCAGCCTTTCCATTGTTTCTCTTGGCGTGGCTGCGCTTTGCGCTGGCGGCATTGGTCATGGTCCGGTGGGCCTGGTCGATCAATGGCGAGCGCCCCTTGTCGCGTGCCACGCGGCGCCTGCTGTTTTGGGAAAGCTTCTTAGGAAACTTTCTTTTCTCATTGTGCATGTTGGCAGGGGTGGGTGCGACGTCTGCTTTGGCCGCTGGCGTGGTCATGGCCACCCTGCCCGCCACAGTGGCCCTTCTGTCATGGATTTTCTTGCACGAGGCACTTAAGAAACGCCACCTGATTTCCGTGGGTTTGGCGGTGATTGGAGTGATGATGCTGGTGTGGGCAAGATCACCGGCACCCACCATCGACCCCACCGCAGTGCATGCACCGTGGTGGGGGTATGCCATGCTGATCGCTGCGGTGTTTTGCGAGGCCAGCTACGTCGTCATTGGCAAGCGCTTGACGGCTGAAGTTCCGCCGCAACGGATCAGCGCTCTCATCAATCTATGGGGCTTGGCTCTGGTGACACCATTGGGCCTATGGCAGGGTTGGAACTTCGACTTTCAGCAAGTGGCGGGCAGTCAGTGGCTGCTGTTGGCTTTTTATTCCGTCGCAGCGAGCGTGGTGACGGTGTGGCTGTGGATGCAAGGCTTGCGGCGCGTGCCCGCCTCTCAGGCCGGCGTGTTCACCATTTTTTTGCCACTGGCGGCAGCGCTCGTCGGCGTGTGGGGTTTCGGAGAGGAATTTGGGCTCTTGCACGCGGTGGCATTCGGGACTTCTTTGGCAGGTTTGCTGGTAGCCACCTGGCCAACACGAGACACACAAGCGGTCGACGAGCCTCTCAGCGATGGAGTCAAGCCCACCCGGTCCGCGACAAGTCAGGGCGCCCGTCCTTGAGGCCGGCCTGCACTCTGTGCAAGGGTCTGCTCGTATAGACCGTGATAGGCCCGTGCCGGGCCGCGCCAACTGAAATCTTGCTTCATCCCTCGTTGCTGCACCTGCCGCCACAAGTCAGGCTGCCTATAGATGCTCAGCATCTGTCGAATGGCTTGGGTGAGAGCCTTTGCCAACGGGGCATCAAAGCTAAATCCGGTGGCTTGACCCGAGCCCAAGGTGTCCGAGTCGGCGCCGACCACAGTGTCGGCCAAACCACCCGTACGACGAACCACGGGGATGGTGCCGTACCGCATGCCATACAACTGAGTCAGTCCACACGGTTCGTAACGCGATGGCAGCAAGATGGCATCACTGCCGGCAATAATGCGGTGCGCACGATCTTCGTCATAGCCCACGAAGACACGGAAGCGTCCGGGATACCGCGCGGCCGCGTGCTGCAGGGCCAATTCGAGCGAAGTGTCACCGGTCCCCTGGACGACCAACTGCACGTGACCATCCATCCAATCAGGCAAACTCGCCAGCAGCAAGTCAATGCCTTTTTGAGATGACAGCCGGCTCACGCAGGCGAGTACCGGCCTGTGAGGGTCAAAGGGGAGTCCGGCCTCTTCGCACAGGGCCTGCTTGCAGGCCTGCTTTCCCTCCATGGCCTTGTCGCTGAACGGATGGGCGATGGCGGGATCGCGAGCCGGATCCCATCCCTGCTCATCGATACCGTTGAGAACGCCATGCACAGCAGACTGACGGCCGCGGATCACACCGTCCAAGCCGTGGCCCAGATCGACGGTGGAGATCTCACGCGCGTAAGTGGGGCTGACGGTGGTGATGCGATCGGCGAATTGCAGCCCGCC
>CAZCJB010000014.1:0-26283 GCA_964498795.1 uncultured Rubrivivax sp.
CAGCGCGCAGAGCGCGTGCTGTTTCGTGGCTTGGACCTGGCCCTACACCCGGGCGAGGTGGTGTGGCTGCGTGGGCGTAACGGGCGAGGCAAGACCACCTTGTTGCGGATTCTGTCGGGTTTGTCTTCGCCCGCGGAGGGCGCGGTGCAAGTCGCCACCGGTCATGCACAGTGCAGCCCTCGCGATGCAGCCGCACGTGGAGACATCGTCTACATCGGGCACGCGAACGCACTCAAAGACGATCTACTGGCGGCAGAAGCTTTGGAATTCTTGGCCCGTGTTCATGGGCAACAGCCCTCGACACACGACATCACTCAGGCGCTCACGCGGCTGGGAGTTGCCGGGCACGCCCAAGCCGCCGTGCGTACGCTCAGCCAAGGTCAACGCCGTCGCGTGGCGCTGGCACGATTGGCCTTGGCGTCCCCATCGCGCATCTGGCTGTTGGACGAACCGTTTGATGCCCTGGATGACGTCGGCGTCCACACCCTCAATGGCCTGTTGAGCGAGCACGCCGCGCGCGGCGGCGCGGTCTTGCTCACCAGCCACCAAGCCCTGGTGCTCCAAGATCCGCCGCCTCGGGTGTTGAACTTGGACACGGCAGCCTCATGAGTGCGCTTTTCATCGCCGTGTTGATGCGCGACTTGCGCTTGGCCGCGCGGCGTCGCATCGAGTCCTTGCTGCCCCTGGTGTTTTTCGTGGTGGCGGTGAGTCTCTTCCCGCTGGGGGTCGGGCCCGAGCCCCAAACCCTGCGCCTGATTGCGCCTGGCGTGGTCTGGGTCTGCGCCTTGTTGGCATCGATGATGTCCGTGAATGCGCTGTACGCCACCGACCATGCAGACGGTTCGCTGGAACAGATGCTGCTCGCCCCTCACCACCCCGTCGTGATCGCCTCGGCCAAGGCCTTGTCACATTGGTTGATCACAGGCCTGCCCCTGATCGTGACAGCACCTGTCATTGGCTTGTTGTTTGACTTGTCCACCTCAACGCTTGCCGCCCTGGTGGCCGGGCTGCTGTTGGGCACCCCCATCCTCAGTTTGCTCGGCGGGCTGGGCGCTGCGTTGACCTTGGGCTTGCGCAGCGGCGGCATGCTCATCATTCTCATCGTGCTGCCCTTGGCCACACCCGCCTTGATTTTCGGAGCGGGTGCGGCCGCCACCGTTGAAGCCGGCTTGTCAGCCTCGGGCCACCTGTCGTTGCTCGGAGCTTTGTTGATCGCCACTGCAGCTGGCACGCCCTGGGCCACGGCCGCCGCGCTTCGAATTTCCACCGAGTAAGACCATGGCATTGACTTTTTTCACGTTTGCCTCGCCGCCCAAGTTCTACAAGCTCACGGGCTATCTCATTCCCTTGTGCTGGGTGGTCTTCGCCGTGCTGTCGGCCATTGGGCTGTACATGGGTTTCTTCGTGGCGCCCACCGACGCCACACAAGGGGATGTGTACCGGATCATCTTCATTCACGTACCTGCCGCATGGATGTCGATGTTGTTGTACCTGGTGATGGCCTTTTGGGCGGCCATCGGGTGGGCCTTCAACACCCGGCTGGCCTCGATGGTGGCGCGTGCGGCGGCTCCCACGGGGGCCATGTTCACCTTCTTGGCCTTGTGGACCGGATCGTTGTGGGGAAAACCCACGTGGGGCACTTGGTGGGTGTGGGATGCAAGACTGACCTCGGAGTTGATCTTGCTGTTTCTCTACCTGGGGTTCATTGCGTTGGTGGAGGCCATCGATGACACGCGACGTGCAGACCAAGCCGGTGCGCTGCTGGCCATCGTCGGCGCAGTGAACGTGCCCATCATTTATTTCTCGGTGAAATGGTGGAACACCTTGCACCAAGGCGCCACGGTGAGCCCGGCCATGGCACCCAAGATGGTCAGTACCATGCTGACGGCCATGCTGTTGATGTCCTTGGCGTTTTGGGCCTACGCGTTCGCGATGGTGTTCATGCGCACTCGGGCCTTGATTTTGGAGCGTGAGCGCGGTGCCCATTGGGTGACCGAGCTCAGGGCGTAAAGGAGCACACACATGCAATGGACCAGTCCTGAGGCATTTTTCGCGATGGGGGGATACGGCCTCTACGTGTGGGGGTCGTATGCGGTCACGGCCCTGTTCATGGGCCTGGAAATCGTACTGGCCGTGCGCCGCCACCGACAGGCGCGTCGCGATGCGCAAACTCTCGCTTCACAGGAGACCTGATCATGAAACCTCGTCACCGTCGACTGATGCTGGTGGCAGGGGGGCTGGTGGCCGTGGCGGCCATTGCGGGCCTGGTGCTCAATGCCTTCCAAAGCAATCTCGTGTTCTTTTACTCGCCCACGCAAGTGGCCAACCATGAGGCGCCACAGGGACGCACCTTTCGCATCGGCGGCATGGTCGAGGTGGGCAGCGTGCAACGTGATGGGACCCAAATTCGCTTTGTGGTGACCGACACGGCCAAGACCTTGCCGGTTCGCTTTGAGGGCATCTTGCCGGACCTGTTCAAAGAGGGCAAAGGGGTGGTGGCTCAAGGGCAACTGAAAGAGGGTGTGTTTGTGGCACGCGAAGTGCTGGCCAAACACGATGAGAACTACATGCCGCCTGAAGCCGCGGAGGCGCTCAAGCAAGCGCAAGCCGGCGATTCGAAGTTGGCCAAGACAGTGCAGGGAGCCAAGCCTTGATTGCAGAACTGAGTCATTTCAGCCTTTGGCTCGCCGCAGGCCTCATGGTCGTGATGGGCGTGGTGCCTCTGGTGGGCGCGCAGCGCGGACGCAGCGATTGGATGGCCCTGGCGCGTCCGTCCGCCATCGGATCGTTTGTGCTGGTGGCGCTGGCCTACGCGGGGCTCACGTCTGCTTTCGTGAACAACGACTTCTCGGTGCTGTACGTGGCGCAACACTCCAACAGTGCGCTGCCCTTGCCCTATCGCGTAGCAGGCGTTTGGGGCGGCCACGAGGGCTCGCTGTTGCTTTGGGTGATGATGCTGGTGACGTGGATGCTGGGCGTGGCGGTATTCAGCCAACACTTGCCCGCCGCGGTGGTCTCGCGCATCTTGTCGGTCATGGCCCTGGTGGGGTTGGGGCTGTTGTTGTTTTTGTTGCTCACCTCCAACCCGTTTGAGCGGCTCTTTCCGGCCGCCGAAGATGGGCGCGACCTCAACCCGCTGTTGCAAGACCCAGGCATGGTGATTCATCCGCCCATGCTCTACATGGGCTATGTCGGGTTCTCAGTGGCTTTTGCATTTGCCGTGGCTGCGCTGATCGGCGGCAATTTGGATTCGCAGTGGGCACGCTGGACCCGCCCATGGACCGTGGCGGCTTGGATCTTTTTGACCATAGGCATCATGCTGGGCAGCGCATGGGCCTATTACGAACTCGGTTGGGGTGGCTGGTGGTTCTGGGACCCCGTGGAAAACGCCTCATTCATGCCCTGGCTGGTGGGCACCGCGCTGATCCATTCATTGGCCGTCACCGAAAAGCGAGGCAGCTTCAAGAACTGGACCGTGCTGCTGGCCATCTTGGCGTTTTCCTTGTCTTTGTTGGGAACGTTCTTGGTGCGCTCCGGTGTGTTGTCGTCGGTGCATGCTTTTGCAAGCGATCCTCGACGCGGCTTGTTCATTTTGGCGTTCTTGTTGGTCGTGGTGGGTGCCTCGTTGACGCTCTACGCGTGGCGCGCACCGAGCGTAGGACTGGGCGCACGATTTGCCCTGCTCTCGCGTGAAACGCTGCTGCTGGGCAACAACGTGTTGCTGTTGGTGGCTTGCGCCGCGGTGTTGTTGGGCACGTTGTACCCCTTGGCCTTGGACGCTCTGGGCTTGGGCAAGATTTCGGTCGGCCCGCCTTATTTCGATACCGTATTCGTGCCCCTGATGGCACCCGTGGTCTTCTTGATGGGTGTGGGCCCGATGGCCCGGTGGAAGCAAGCGGAATTGCCCGACCTGGCACGCCGACTCCGCTGGGCTCTGGGCGTGTCCGTGGTGGCCGCGCTGGGCAGCGCCTGGAGTGCAGGTCAGTTGGGGCTGTTGGCCACCTTTGCGCTGTGGTTGGCCTGGTGGGTGTTTGCCGCGGTGGCCGCCGACCTGTGGGAAAAAATCGGCCCACGGGCCGGCCATGGCGGCAGCCCCTGGGCTCGCGCGCGCCAACTGCCGCGCGCAATGGTGGGCATGATGGTGGCGCACTTGGGTGTGGCCGTGTTCATCGTGGGTGTCACCCTCGTCAAGACCACCGAGGTGGAACGTGACGTCAAAATGCGTCCCGGGGATCACACACAGATTGGCGATTTGCGATTCACCTTGAGCGATCTGCGTGAAAAAGAGGGGCCCAACTACCGAGCGGTGGAAGGGGTGATGAAAGTCACGGACACCTCGCGGGGTGGCAAATTGGTGGCCGAACTGACCCCCGAAAAGCGCATGTACCGCGTGCAACAGATGCCGATGACCGAGGCCGCCATCGAGCCCGGTCTGCTGCGCGACCTCTACGTGTCCCTGGGCGAGCCGGTCGACAACGGCACCGCCTGGGTGGTGCGTGTCTATGTCAAACCCTTCATCGACTGGATTTGGGGCGGATGCGCTCTGATGGCGCTCGGGGGCTTGCTCGCGGCGAGTGACCGACGCTATCGTCAGCGTAAAGCCCAAGAGCAACTGCACACCCAAGGAGCGACCGCCGCATGAAAAAGACCTGGCGTTTCTTGGTACCCCTGGGCCTGTTTGCCGTGCTCGGGGTCTTCTTGTTCAGAGGACTCAGCCTCAATCCGCGAGAGGTGCCCTCACCCTTGATCAACAAGCCGGCACCGGCCTTTGCGTTGACCCGTTTGGATGATCCCAACCAGACGATCAAGCGGGACGACTTGCTGGGCAAGGTGTGGGTCCTCAATGTCTGGGCCTCTTGGTGCGCGCCCTGTCGGCAGGAACATCCGCTGGTGGTGGCCTTCGCGCAACGCAACCAAGTGCCGGTCTACGGCTTGAATTACAAGGACAAGCGCGAGGCGGCCCAAGCCTGGCTGCGCGGTCTGGGTGACCCTTATGTGGCCACACTGGTCGATGCGGACGGCAAGGTGGGCATTGATTACGGGGTGTATGGCGTGCCAGAAACCTTCGTCGTCGATGCGCAAGGCGTGATTCGCTACAAACAGATTGGCCCACTCACCGAAGAAGCCATTCGCGAGAAGATCGAGCCGTTGTTAAAGCAATTGAGTGCGGGGGCCGCCAGCCCCTCCAAAGTTTGATTCTCCAAGGGGAAGACACATGCGTGTGGGGTGGATGACGGTTTTTGGGGTGGCGATGGCTTGGAGCGTCAGCGTCTGGGCCGCAGATGCCCCGGCGACAGCAGCCGACCCGGCTTTGGAAGCCAAAGTGCAGCGTGTGGCCAGCGAGCTGCGCTGCCTGGTGTGCCAGAACCAAACGATTGCCGACTCTCACGCCGAGTTGGCCATTGACCTGCGCAATCAGGTGCGAGAGATGCTGCGCCGGGGTGACAGCGAGCCACAGATCATTGACTACATGACTGCGCGCTATGGAGACTTCGTGCTGTACCGTCCCCCCGTCAAGAGCACAACAGCACTGCTATGGTTTGGCCCTGCCGTCTTGTTTGTAGGAGCGGTGGCCGTTTTTATTTTGATCCTGCGGCGGCGCTCCAAACTGTCGGCCGATCAGTTCGAGCCCGACCCTGAAGATCGCGGCTGATCGAATTGCCGGTTGCGAGGCGTTCGATAGGCTCGATAGGTTCAGGCAAAACGTCCATGCAAAAACCAGCCGCTGTCTTCGGGCGTGAGGGCCAGACGGCTGCGATACACCCACACCAGGGATCCGTCATGGGCCTGCGCGATGAAGTAGTCGCGCAGCGCAGGCCTGTCATCCCACCAGCCTGATTCGACACGCTCGGGACCCGCCAGCAGTTGCAGGGGGTGGCCCTCGAGCCAGGGGCGGCCGCGCTGCTCCTTGAGCGGCTGCGGTGTGGGCCACAACCAGACGGGGCGTGTCAGATGCGGCGGGCTTGGGTGCGATTCATGCACCACGGTGCGTAGCGTTTTCAGGCAAACGGGGATCAGGGATGTGGCGCGCTCAGGGCGATGGTCGGCGTGTGTCTCCAGCGTGCGCACAGCCCCTGAGCCCAAACGCGCCTGCAGGCGTTCGAGCATACGGGTCAGGCCTTCTTTCTCGCTGGCCCGCGTGGGAAACAGCTCACCATGGGGTGCCGGTGTGCGCACGATGGCCTCACACCTCAAGCGCAACTCCAAGGTGGGAGCGATGGCTGGGGTGTGGGCCAAGCGCTCTCTCAGCATGAAAAGCAAATGGTCCCCGTCGCTGGAGGGTTCCGCCAGGGACACTTCCAGAGCGCCTTCCAGCGCCTCCTCCTGCGCTGCGGTGCTGAGTGCAAGGGCAGCAAGGGGACGACCGGTTGGCACACGGGGCTCTGGCAGCAGGTGCAAGACAAACCGTGCCACACGTGCATGCTGGGCGCCTGCCCAAGCCACCAGACGAAGGATCAGCCTTTGCGCACCTTGCATCACCTGAGAGGTGGTGTGTGCCTTGGCAGGCAATTCGAGCCGCTCATCAAAGACCGCCTCGGGTTGTATCCACGCACGAGGGTCAGGCTTCTCGCCCCGGGCGCGGTCGACCTCCGTCCACAAAGCCTCACCCCAGCGACGCGCCACCCCTGCACGCGGCAAGGCCCGCAAGTGGGCCACCGTGTGCAGCCCCATGCCAGCCATCGCCGAGGCGTGATCCCTGCCGTGATGCAAGTGGGCAATGGCCAAAGCGTCGAGGCGCTTTTGCCAGGCGGGCCCGGGCAGGCTGACCCCCCGTTGAGCCCGGGCAAAAAGCGCTGCGGCTCCTGGAGTGGGGGCACAGGCGAGGCTGAAGCGGCCGATGTCCAACGCTTGAAGCGCCTGCTCCAAACGGGGCAACAAGCGTTGCAACCCTCCCCACAAACGCAGTGTGGAGGCAACCTCGAGCAACACCGTGTGGTCGCCGTCCATGCACACATGAGGCGTCAGTGCCAAGGCCGTGTGGACCACGGCCTGCAGACCCCCCGGCGCGTCTTGAACGCTTTCACTTTGAATGTGCACGGCCACCCATTGCATGGGAGTTCCTCAACCCGCCAGGGTGAGCTCCAAAGACACGTCCTGCCCCGGGATCGTGGCCACAGGGCGTGGAAAGGGAACCACCACGGGCAAGGTCAACACCAAGGGCCGAGCCTGCGCAGGACCTCGCCGCTTGAGCACATGCACAGACAGGGCATGCACCCCTGCAGGACTCAAGGCCAAGCGCAATGGCGCCGCGCTGGGCTTGAGGCGCGAGGCCATGCTGCGCAACAGAAACACGGGGCCGTCGTGCGCCTGCGCCGCCAGTTGCAAACGGCGCAAGGCATCGGCCCGCAGCCCCTCGGGCAACCACGCCACCACCAAGCCCACATGGCCACTGCGCAGCGCCTGCTCCAAGGCCCACAACACGTCGGCACTGGCCAGGAGGTGCCGGCGCTGGGCCCCCCGCACGCCCTCACGCCCATGCACCACGACCACATGACGGGCCTCCACGCCCAGCTGCCCGAGAGCTTGTGCACAAGGCATGGCAGGGGGGTCAAACCACATCACGGCCCGACTCATGCGCGCTTGGGCCACCAAGGCCGGCGCCATCAAGCGCATCTCTCCCACCCCCGGGTGGGACAACAGCCATTCCGTCAGCGTGCGATGCGGCCATCCTCCGCCTGGGAGCTCTTGATCGAGCGACGCAAAGCCCGTGGGCGTGATCGACTCGCGCCCACGCGCAAGCTGATGCGCCCGCCACAAGGCAGGATGCAGGGTGTCGGAGTCGAAAGACGATGAGGCCATGACAATACTGTGTTTTTATACAGCATTTTCATGGCCTGTACATCCTTGTTTTCAGGGGCCGAGTGCGCGTCGCACGGCGGCCGCGCACAACGCAACAGCCGTGTTGGCCTCATCCAGCACGCGTCCCATGGTGATGAAGCCGTGGATCTGCCGCTCAAAGCACACGTACTGCGTGGCCACACCTGCCGCCGACAAGGCGTCAGCATATTGCAGACCTTCGTCGCGCAACGGGTCATAACCGGCAGTCAGCACCAGGGCTGGGGGCAAACCCGCATGGCTCGCGGCGAGCAGGGGTGAGGCACGCCAGTCGGACCAGTCGGCCTCCTCAGCGATGTAGTGCCCACGGTAGTAGGCGATGGAGTCGCGGGTGAGCATGTAGCCTTGACCGTTGGTCTGGTGCGAAGGGGCCACCGCCCGCATGTCGGTGGCAGGGTAGATCAGCAGCTGGAACGCCGGCAAGGGCGCCTGCGCCTCTCGCAGCGCCAAGCACACCACCGCCGCCAGGTTGCCGCCGGCGCTGTCGCCGCCCACGGCCAAGCGCGCCGCATCCACCTTCAATGCAGCGGCGTGAGACTGCACCCAGCGGGTGGCCTCCACACCATCGTCCACCGCCGCGGGAAAGCGCTGTTCAGGCCCCAAACGGTAGTCGACCGACACGATCGCGCAGCCGCTGGCTTGGGCCAGTTGTCGACACAACACGTCGTGGGTGTCGATGTCGCCAATGGTCCAGCCTCCGCCATGAAAGTACACCAGCACCGGCAACACCGCATCCGAAGGTCTGTACAAGCGCAAAGGAATGAGACCTGCCTTCAAGTCTCGCACCTCGTGCATGGCGGGCGGCTCCGGTTGGGTGAAGCTGCGCCGATCGAGATAGAACTGCCGCGCTTGCGCAGGCGTGAGGGTATGCGTAGGCGGCACGCCTTTTTGGATCATCAGATCGATGAGGGCACGGGCTTGGGGGTCGAGCATGGGGGTGACATCCGTGACAGAGGGCAACGTGACATTGTGGCGGTTCTGCGGCCCCCTGGCCAGACGCACCTCGCCGCCTCATCGGTTCACGTATGCTCGCGCTCATGAGCTGGGCTCCCGATACTCACCGCCGTGCCACAGGTGCCGTTGCCGCAGCGGTCATGACAGGGCTGATGGGGTGGGCGCTCGATCTGCCGCGAGCCTTTTCACCCGCGGTGGTGCATCCGGTGGCGTATTTGTGGTTAGCGCCTCAGCCACTTTCAGCACCGCCCCTTGCACAGACGCAGGTACGGCCACACACTGAGCGGGAACATCGACCGATCGGGTCCACGCCCCAATCGGTCAGCCCAGCCCCGATAGAGCCGCCGGCGGCAGCCCTCCTCGACCGTCACCCACCCCTTGAGTCACACGCGACTCCGATGCCATCGACAAGCGCCAGCGCACCGTTGACGTTGGATGCGGCGGCGCTGCGGGCTGCCCACCAAGCGGCCAAGAGTGAGGTGCGCAAAATGGCCGAGGCCAGTGGTCGCCACCTGGACGACCCGGGTCCCACGGCCGCCGAAAGGTTGCAAGCGGGTATCGCTCAAGCCACCAAGCCCGAGTGCCTGGGTGCGGGCGGATCACTGCTGCAGGCAGCGCTGATCGCCTATTGGGTGGCCACTGACAAGTGCCGGGTTCGTTGACACCGATGACCTTGGGGACTCACCCGGTGCAGGTCCCGGCTGGGCGCACCCCCGCGCGGGTATTGGGGAAGCAGCGACAATCAGCGGGTTCATGAACGCCGGTCTGCTCTACGCCACCTTGGCCTTTGGCCTGTGGGGCGTCTTCCCTCTTTACTTTCGCGCGGTGGCGTCTGTCGCTCCGCTGGAGGTGGTGCTGCACCGTTCGGCGTGGTCGCTCGTGTTCATGTGGATCTTGCTGACGGCCTTGCGCCGTTGGGCCTGGTTGCCTGGCTTGCTCAAGCAGCCGCGCCAATTGGCGCTCTTGGTGGTGAGTGCGTGGTTGCTGGCCTGCAATTGGTTCGTGTATGTCTATGCCGTCCATGAGCATGAAGTGGTCGAGGCGAGCTTGGGCTACTTCATCAACCCGCTGCTCAACGTGGTGCTGGGTGTGGTCGTCTTGCGAGAGAGATTGCGATCGGTGCAATGGGTGGCCGTGGCTCTGGCTGCACTGGGCGTGTTGTGGCTCACCTGGTTGCTCGGCAGGCCACCTTGGATCGCCTTGCTGTTGGCCGGCAGCTTCGGCATTTACGGCTTGATCCGCAAGATCGCTGTGCTGGGTGCCCTGGAAGGCCTGATGGTGGAGAGCTTGGTCCTGGCACCGGTGGTACTGCCCTGGTTGACGTGGTACAGCCTGCGCGGTGGGGGTGCTTTTTCAACCGAGCATTGGGATGGAGCCACCAGCTTCTGGTTGGTCTTGGCCGGACCGCTCACAGCCTTGCCGTTGCTGGCATTTGCGGCCGCCGCACGTCGCTTGAAGTTGGCCACCTTGGGCCTCGTGCAATACCTCGGCCCCTCCATTCAACTGGCCTTGGGCGTGTGGGTCTTTCACGAACCCTTCGACCCCGGACGCCTGGTGGGCTTCGCCCTGATTTGGGTGGCACTGGCGGTGTATAGCGCAGATGCTTGGCGGCAAGGCCGCGGTGAGAGCGGGTGACGGGGAAGTCAGCGCAAATCACCCGCCAAGCTGGCCAGGGTGTCGGGGGCGATATCCACGTGGGCCGGGTAATGCGTGTGATCGCAACCGATCTTGACGCGAGCCCCGGCGCGTACGGCTGCGCGTGCCGCCAGCGAGAACTCAAAGCGCACGAAGTGCACCGATGAAGTCTTTTCGTCGTTCTCGCGATCCAGGTCTTCATCGGCGATGGCATAGATCCGTGCGTGGCCTTCCACCTCCACAAACATCCGGTCTTCTACACCGATGAGGCGGGCGAGTTCGCGCTTGCGCTCGTGCGGATCAGGGTATTCGATCAGCATGGTGGCCTTCCAATTCGTGCCATTGGGCACCAAAGGCGCATAGGCGTCGATCTCGCTTTGAATGCCTTCTTCGTCGAAGATCTTCTCGATGTGCAGCATCTCCTGGATCTGGCGACGAATGGTTTTCTCGTCTTCGAACTGCAAGGTCATGTGCTCACCAAGCTGCACACTGCGCAGTTTGCGATGGGTGATGGACTGTGCGCGTTCGGTCTTGCGGATCTTGGCATAGGCCTCGAGCGTGAGGAGGCTGTCGCGGGTGATGCTCACGGGGGACTCCTGAAATAGGGTGAAAGAAGGGGGGCGTCGAGACTCAAGCAATGCCGTACGCCCGACGCATCAGACTCAATGGGTGGGCCAGGTCTTTGGCCGGTGAGCCTGCTTGCTGCATGCCTTGGGCAATGTGATGGCCCGCCAGCGCGCAATCGCTGCTGATGACATCGGGCTCGTCCTTGGCCATGGCCTTGAACACGGGCTTGCCGATCTTCATGGCATTGGCGTGATAAGCCGTCTTGACGCCATAGGTGCCGGCGTGGCCCGAGCAGCGCTCCACCGTGTTGAGCTTGACCTCCACGCTTTGGCCGATGAGCTTGAACATCTCCTCGGTCTTGCGTCCGATGTTTTGCACGCGACCATGGCAAGGAATGTGATAACTGACCTTGCCCAGCGCCGCTTTGAAGTCGGTCTTGAGCAGACCATCCTTGTGGCGCGCCATGAGGTACTCAAAGGGGTCGAACATGGCCTTCTTGACGGCCTGTGTCTCGGCACACTCGGGAAACATGAGCGGCAGCTCTTGCTTGAACATGAGGGTGCAGCTGGGCACGGCACTCAAGATGGCATAGCCCTCGCGCGCATAGCGCGCCAGCACCGGCATGTTGGCCGCCTTGTGCTGGGCCACCGCATCGAGATCGCCCAATTCGAGCTTGGGCATGCCGCAGCAGCTTTCCTTGTCGACGATCACATAGGGGATGTCGTTGTGCGCCAAGACCTTGAGCAGGTCGTGGCCGATACCGGGCTCGTTGTAATTGACGTAGCACGTGGAGAAGATCGCGACCTTGCCGGGCGTGCGCTCTCCGTTTGTGACCACCTGGGCCTCGGATTTGTCAGCACTCCAGCGAAAGCGCCGGGTGGCCAGTTCAGGCATCCACGCCTGCGGATGCACCCCCAAGGTGCGGTCCATGAGCTTGCGCGCCGTGGAGGTCTTGTTGAGGGCGTTGACCGCCTGCACGACGATCGGGATGCCCGCAAAGCTGCCATGCACATCGGTGGAGGCCAGGAACTTTTCACCCGCACCGACTTCGCCCTTTTTGTGTTTGATGGCCTTGGCACGCAGCATCAAGTGCGGAAAATCCAAGTTCCAAGGGTGAGGTGGGGTGTACGGGCACTTGGTGAGGTAGCACAGATCGCACAGGTAACACTGGTCCACCACTTTCCAATAGGCCTCTTTCTTGACACCGTGCACCTCGCCATCGTCAGTGGCATCCACCAAGTCAAACAGCGTGGGGAAGCTTTGGCACAGACTCACACAACGGCGGCAGCCGTGACAAATGTCGAACACCCGCTCCATTTCCTTGAAGGCCGCGCCTTCGTCATAGAACTCGGGGTTCTTCCAATCCAGAGGGTGTCGGGTGGGGGCTTCGAGATTGCCTTCGCGCATGGCATGTGCTCCTGCAGGGGAGGGTTCTCAAGTGAACAAGAAGTGAACAAGGGGCACGAAGCCCCTTGTTGCTCGGCTTGAGAACGGGGTCTCAGTCGACGAGAGCGTCCAGGGCCTTTTGATAGCGGTTGGCGTGCGAGCGCTCGGCCTTGGCCAGCGTCTCGAACCAGTCGGCGATCTCGTCGAAGCCTTCGTCGCGAGCGGTCTTGGCCATGCCCGGGTACATGTCGGTGTACTCGTGCGTTTCGCCAGCCACCGCAGCGGCCAAATTTTGACGGCTCGAGCCGATGGGCAGGCCCGTGGCGGGATCACCCACGGCCTCGAGGAATTCGAGGTGGCCGTGAGCGTGGCCGGTTTCGCCTTCAGCGGTGGAGCGGAAGAGTGCTGCCACGTCGTTTTGGCCTTCCACGTCAGCCTTGTTTGCGAAATACAGATAGCGCCGGTTGGCCTGAGATTCGCCTGCGAAAGCGTCCTTCAGGTTTTGCTCGGTCTTCGAACCTTTCAAACCCATGTCTTGCTCCTGTGGAGGGTGGAAAAAACAATCCGCTGCTTACGCAGCAAACAGCATGGACGTTAGCAAAGTCGCCGCCGCCACGCCAATACAAACAATCAATCATGCCAATAGAGAGAAGCAATCCTCAAAAGCTGAACGATAGACCCAGCAAAACACTCTGGCATTGCGGGGGCTCAATCGCGGTGAGACAACAGCCTTCGAGCCATGCGGTGGGTGGCCCCTGCCGGCGAGGCAAAGTCGTCCAAGATGGTGAAGTGGTTGCAACCTGAGATGGCCTCGCATGCAGGCACCACCTGCGAGCCCCACCGCTCTTGAATCAGGCGGTTGTGCCGCAGGAATTCATCGCTTTCCAGCGTGCCAGCCACCGCATGCAGGGTGCCCGCCGGCGGCGGGAACCTCGCTGGGCTCAACCGTTGTACGGCCGTCGTTGTGAGCCGCAGGTCCTTCTGGAGGAAGGGCGTTTGCCGCAACGGCTCGAGGTCAAAGACGCCCGAAAGGGACAGGGCACGCTGAACCGCAGCCGGCGGCATGGCAGGGTCCACCAGATCCCAGCGGGCGCTGAGCATCATGGCGCTCAGGTGTCCCCCTGCCGAATGGCCCGCCACCAGCAGACGGCGCGGGTCGGCACTCAGCTCGCCGGCATGGCGCCAAGTCCAGGCGAGCGCGCGGGTCATTTGCAAGGCGATGTGCTCGATGGTGACTTGGGGGCACAGCGCGTAATTGGGGATCACCACGACTGCCCCCTGGTCGCAAAATGCCGGGGCCAGCCACGAGTGATCGGACTTGTCCAAAGCCCGCCACCAGCCCCCATGTATGAAGAAGAGCACCGGTGCAGCGTGCGCGCCCGGCTTCGATGGCAGAAAAATGTCCAGGGTTTCTGAGGGGTGGCTTCCATAGGGTTGATCGAGCTGTGCGCGAGCGCTTTGGCGCACTCGTGCAGATTCGCGCGCCCAAGCGGCCATGAGGTCGGCGCTTTCAGGCACTCGTGCTCGGTTGTTGTATTGACGTTCCAGCCAATCGGCGTCAAATTTCATGGTCTGCCTCATGTGATCGTGTCAAGGTAAAGTGTGCCCGATGCTTTCGCAGCGGATACGATACGGTCGCTGGAAGGGTGTGAAACGGCTTTTTTGAGTCGCGAAGATTGCCTCGGCCCTTCGGGCCTCGCAATGACGTTACTTTTGCCGCAACCCTTCGGGCCTCGCAATGACGTTACTTTTGCCACAACCCTTCGGGCCAGGCAGTGACGTCAATTGGCCGTCATTGCGAACGCAGTGAAGCAATCTGCCTGAATTTGAGAGGATGTCAAGATGTCACATGGCCCGGTTCGTCCCAGTTCTTTGACGGCCCAGATTGATGCTGCTGCGCAGGCTTTGGAGTCGCAGGTCATTGCATGGCGTCGCGACTTGCACGCCCACCCGGAGCTGGGCAATCGCGAGTTTCGTACCGCCGGATTGGTGGCCGATCATTTGCGGCAGCTGGGCTTGGATGAGGTGCGCACGGGCGTTGCCCACACCGGTGTGGTGGGCGTGCTCAAAGGCGCCCTGCCCGGTCCCGTGGTGGCGCTTCGCGCCGACATGGACGGCCTACCGGTGACCGAACAGGTGGACCTGCCTTTCGCCTCCAAAGTTCGAACCACTTGGAACGGTGAAGACGTGGGAGTGATGCACGCTTGCGGCCACGATTGCCATGTGGCGATTTTGATGGGGGTGGCACAAATCCTGGTCGGCCTCAAAGGCCAATTGCGAGGCACGGTGAAGTTCATCTTTCAGCCTGCGGAGGAAATGCCGCCCGAAGGCGAAGAAGGCGGTGCCCAACTGATGATTCAAGAAGGCGCGTTGGAGCATCCCACACCTCGAGCGATCTTTGGCTTGCACGTGACCTCACGGTTGAGCTTGGGTACCGTCGGCTACCGCAGCGGCCCCACCATGGCCAGCTCGGACCGGTTCAAGATCACGGTGCAAGGGCGGCAAACGCATGGCGCCGCTCCTTGGCTGGGGGTAGACCCCATCGTGACCGCTGCGCAAGTGGTGCTCGGATTGCAAACCGTGGTCAGTCGCGGGGTGGACATCACCAAGGAACCGGCGGTGGTGACGGTAGGCGCCATCAAGGGTGGCGTGCGCGAAAACATCATCCCCGACACGGTGGAGATGCGAGGCACGATCCGCGCGTTTGATGAGGAAATGCGCGACGACATTCACGATCGGGTGACGCACCTGGCAGAGTCCGTGGCCGCGGGCTCACGCGCGGGTTGTACCGTGTGCATCCAAAAGAACTATCCCGTCACGGTGAACGATCCGGCCCTGACGGAGGCAATGGTGCCGACCCTGCAGCGCGTGGCCGGTGACGGATTGGAGTGGGTCAACAAAGTGACGGGCGCTGAAGACTTTTCGTTCTTCCAGCGCATCGTGCCCGGGCTCTTCATCTTTTTGGGGGTCACTCCCCCAGGACAAGATCCCGCCAAAGCACCGTCCAACCACTCACCGAAGTTCTATGCCGATGAACGCGCCTTTGTACTGGGCATGCGCTCGCTGGCGCACCTGACGTGTGACTATTTGGAGTCGCAGGCTTGAGGGAATCGGAGCCACACATTCGGAAACACGGGCTCCAACCGGGACGCCATCAATGGGATGCGGAGGTGTCGTTCACTTGCCGTTGCGCACACATCCGGGTCCAAATGTCACGCTCCAACTCGGTGGTCTTGCCGGGCGATTCGATCAGGGCATCCATGCCCGATCGATTACCCAACAAGGCCAACTGCTGAATTTGGCTGAGCAGCTCTCGGTAGCGTTCCACCGCCGCTGCAGGTTGCTCCATCAGCTGTGGCATGGACAGTATTGCGTGATTCGAAACCGATTCGCGTTGCCTTCGTGCTTTTTCGATCAGTCGGTCGACTTCCTCTTTGCTCAGGTGCAGTCGTCTGGCCTCGGCGTCGATGATTTCTTGCTCTTCGTCGGATATGACACCGTCAGCGAGCATGTCGTAGAGCTCGTTTTGTAAGGACTCGCGTTCAATGCGAAGTTGGTCGGTGAACGCTGACGACAGCAAGGCCGCAGGGATGGCAAAGATGCCAATGCCCAACAAGGCCAGGATGATCGTCATCGTGCGGCCCATGGGCGTGACCGGAGAGATGTCGCCGTAGCCCACGCTCGCCAGGGTGATCACCGCCCAATAAATGGCCTGGGGAATGTTTTCAAACTTGTCGGGCTGAGCCTCATGCTCGAAGAGATACCCCAGGCTGGCCGTCAGCACGACGAGCAACAACATCACGAAGGCTGAAGCGCCCAGCACCGGCCACTCACGCCTGAGGACGATGCCCAGGGTCTTCGTGGCGCCTGTGTAGCGGGTCAGCTTCAACAATCGCATGAGACGGAAGACCCGAAGAAAGCGCAAATCAAGGAGATGGTGAAGTAAGGCCTCTAAAAAGAAGGGGAGGATCGCCAGAAAATCAATAAGCGCTCCGGGAGACTTCACGAAGTTGAATCGTCCCGAGACGGAGCCTCCGAATTTCGGCTCTTCCGGCACGGAGTAGACACGCATCATGAATTCCAAGGTGAAGATGGTCACCGCCACGGTATCCAAGATGATGAACTCAAGGTTAAGGATGAAGTGCAAAGATTCAACGGACTCCAGCACCACCGCCACCACAGACACCACCACCCAAATGACGATGAAGGTGTCAAAGTATTCGTGCAGCTTGCCTCCATAGCTACTCGGCCATACCAGAGCATGCACCTTCTGTCGCAGAGTGCGACCTCGGTTCACACGCACAAAATCCTTGACGGCAGGAACCAAGACCCGCAATAACTTGAACATCCGCAACAGACGCAAGGCCCGCAGCACCCGCAGGTCCACGGTCAGGAACATCGTCAAGTAAAACGGCGCGATGGCCAGCAAATCGATGAGTGCGAAGGGGCTGAAGAAATAGGCCAACCGCGGAAAGCGTGAATGCTTGAATTCTTCGTCTTCAGGGGCCAAGTACAGGCGGGTCAGATATTCGACCGTGAAAATGGCCACTGACACGACGTCGAAAAAGTGAAACCAGGCCTTGTTGGGCTCGAACACGCCGGGGACGTGCTCAAACATGAGCGCAAACAGGTTGGCGATGATCAGCACCGCGATGAAGCGGTCGATCGTTTTTTGGTAGTTGCCCTCAATGTGGGTGTCTAACAGCCAGGCGTGCATCCAGCGCCTGACCGTCAATTTTTCGCCCCCCAAAGGGTTGCCCGGAAGTGACGGCAGATCGGTACTCATAGCTTCACCTCGGCAACTTTGATCGGGTAGCTGCCCTTGTCACACAGCATAATTCTGAGCATCAGACCTTTGACGATGGGCTCGGGATCTTCAATCGCCGCATAGGTCACCGAACCGGGGAACCCAGGCGGCGGCGAGGTGCCTTTTTCGACCACCACTTGGCCCCTCGTTGCGGGCTTGTCGCGGTCGCATTTCACCCCCAGCAATGGCTCATTGGCATTGAAAGTGTTTTGAGCATCTGCCAATGGACCCCCAGGCGCTGTAA
Source organism: uncultured Rubrivivax sp. (assembly GCA_964498795.1). Classification (GTDB taxonomy): domain Bacteria; phylum Pseudomonadota; class Gammaproteobacteria; order Burkholderiales; family Burkholderiaceae_C; genus Rubrivivax. The sequence goes on from CAZCJB010000014.1 coordinate 17,430, forward strand.
GGGCTTGTTTGCACTGAGCCCAGGTCGATGCGGGCCCAGAGGCTGGTGAGGCGGCCGCAGCCACGGCGGAGTGCGCAGCCACCGCGGCAGGAGCGGCCGAGGCGGCGGATTCAGAGGCTGCAGCTGCGATGGCCGCAGGTGCAGAGGCCGAATCGGAAGCCTTCAAAGGCTGCGACGCTGAGGTGGCCGTTGCGGAAGCCGCCGCAGCCACTGGCGCGATGGCGCTGCAGAGCTCCGGAAGGCTGGCGAGCCCCTTCTCGTGTTGGGCCGCCGCGGCCTCCGCCCACTTTTGCAGGTCCAGGGCGTAGCTCTTGGCGCCTTCTAGGCGCTTGCCTTCCTTGTAAGACAAGGTCCCTGAGAAGATCACCGCGGCCATCGCCACGGGCAACGACAGCAAAAACAACCATTCGCTGGGTGCCAAGCTGCCAATCCCCGAGCGCCCTGCGGGTGATGTTGACTTCGCCTTTACGGATGCCGAATGTTGAGACCCGGCAGTCGCACTGTCCAGGCGGTCATGTTCACTCATGGCCCAAAACCTCCATGCCGCCTTAGGCGATATTGACAAAGTTCAACATCGGCACATGCTGGCATAACTTAAGTCCCAAAAATCCATGGTTTTTACCAAGCCGCCGATAAAATGGGCACTTTTGGCAACCTGAAGAGGTGCTGCATGTCTGAAGATCCTGCAAAGAAAGATGACGACGCTGGCGCAGGTGCTGGGTCGGGCCTGCGCATGCCTGAGCCCGATCGAAAGAGCAAGGACGACAAGTCTTGGACCTTGTTGGTCATTTTTGCCGTGGTAGCCATCGTGGTCGTCGCGCTGCTTTCCAACAGCAAGGGTTGAGTAAGAGGTGAGGTCAGTGCGTCGATTGCATGGGCTCGCCCCGATGGTCCTGTGGTCCGCTTCAGCGGCTGCGGCGGACTCCCTGGTCTGGACGCGCACCGCTGACGCACTGGCCGTGGGCCTGCCCGTCTTGGCCTACGCAACCGCCGGCTCTTTCAAATCAGATCCCGAGGGATTGAGGGAGCTGACGCTGGGTCTGGCGGCTACCGTCGCCACCAGCGAAGTATTGAAGCGGGCCATTCCCGTCGCCCGCCCGGATGGCTCCGATGACAAGAGCTTTCCCTCCCGACACACGGCCGTGGCTTTTGCTGCCGCCCAATTCTTAGATCGCCGCTACGGCAACGAGGTGGCACTTTACCGCCCGTGGTTGTACGCGGCGGCGGCCATGACGGGTGTGTCGAGCGTGCAGGCTCGGCGTCATCGTTGGGGCGATGTGATCGCGGGCGGTGCGTTGGGTTACGGGTTGGCTCGCTGGAGCACCTCATCGCAGTCCCCCTCGAGTGCAGAACGGCTCTCGCAGTGGCAGGTCATGCCCAGCCCATCGCCCGGAGTGGCGGGGACAGGCTGGAGGGTGTCCTGGCAAGCGCGCTGGTAGGGTCGGGAGTTCGGTCATGACCCGGGCGCCGAACGGCGTTGTCCAGGACAGCCATTGACCTCGATGGCCACCTGCAGCGGGTATGACAAGATGCTGATCTCATAAAGAGGCATGTGATGAGATCACCGATGGGCCAACGCAAGTCAATTCGGCGCCGGCTGACCGTGTGGATGGTCGGGTCACTGTTGTCAGCGATCTTGATCACAACCTCGGCGTTGTACTTCACCGCACGACAAGGTCTGCTCCAACAGGCAGATCAGGACGCGGTGGTCTTGGCCACCGCCTTGTCGCAAATGGGATCTCGATCGCAGGAGTTCATACAAGAAGCCGACACCTTGATTGCTTACGACCTGACGGCCTCGGCGATGCTGTTGGCAGAGTACATGGCGCTGGCAGAACGAAAGGGACAAAGTACCTCGCAAACGCTTCAAGTGCTTCGCCGCTTGTTGAGCATGGCCCCAGACACGGAGGTCTGGATCACCGACTCGCAGGGACACGCCTATTTGCACCCCAACGCTGACCAGCCGTTCACGTTTTCTCCGGATCCCAAGCTCCAGCCGCAAAGTTCGGCCTTTTGGCCCTTGCTGACCGGCGAGAAGCAAATCGTGAATCAGTCCATGCAACCGCGAGATCTCGATGGCAAGCTCTTCAGGTACGTGGGCGTGGCCGGGGTGGACAAGCCACGCATCGTGCAGGTCGGATACAGCGGCCGATGGATCGAATCGGTCCATCAAAAGTTTGGAGCTGAGCGCCTCGCACAATCATTGATCAAGGCAAAGAGTTTGAAGTCCATGTATTGGGTACAGCCGGCATTGGACACTTTGTCTTTCAAAGGCGCGGGTCTGGACCATCCCGAGGAATATTTGAGTCATCGCAAATCGATGCTGCAACAAGCCATGGACCAGGCAGAAGGCGTGGCCAAACTGAGCGACGAGGCGGTGGAGGTGTACCGGCGGATCCGCAGCCCGCAAGGAGACATCATGGGCGTGTTGGCCGCGTCATGGCCTCGTGATGAGTTCGACCGCCTGCTGGTCCGAATCCTGGTCACCTCAGCTGGCGTAGGCCTGTTGGTCGCAGCCCTGGGGACCTGGCTGGCAATGAGATTTGCCCACCGGATGACCAGCCCCATCTTGGCGGTGACCAAAACGGCCGCTGAAGTCGGACGAGGGGATTTCAGCCGACTTGACCGCTTGCGCCGAGCGCACCAACAAACCGACGAGGTGGGTGAACTCGCCGGCGTGCTGCACACCATGGCCGTGGACGTGCGAGACCGGGAAAAGGTGTTGGAATCTTTGGTCAAAGAACGGACCCAAGAACTCGAGGCCAAGAATTTGGCATTGCAAGAGGCGCAGGCCAAGATCGACCAAGAGCTGGATCATGGTCAGCGCCTGCAATTGGGGTCGTTGCCGGAAAAGTTTCCTCCCATCGTGGCTTGCCAAGGAGCCGCGAAAATTGTCCCCGCCTTGCAAATGGGCGGGGACTTTTATGACTTCATCCCCTTGCCCGGAGGCCGCGTGGGGTTGGTCATGGCCGACGTGTCTGGCAAAGGTGTGGCTGCCGCATTTTTCATGGCCGTGGCACGCACCACTTTGACCGAATTGGCGCCCAGCCTGAGTGACCCTGGACAATGCTTGAGCCGCGTCAATAACCTGCTGTGCGATCGCAATCCTTTGGACATGTTCGTGACCGTGTTTTATGGGGTGTTGGATCCCCATACGGGCGTGTTGAGCTACGCGAACGCGGGGCACAACCCACCACGACACCTCCGTGCGGGTCAGGTGATGTCATTGAAAGATTCATCGGGTCTCGCATTGGGCATCCTGCCCGACCTGGAATACACCACGCATCAACAAGCCCTGAACCCAGGCGATGGATTGCTGCTCTACACCGACGGCGTCACCGAGGCCTTCGATACCTCGAATCAACCTTATGGAGAGGAGCGCCTGGACGCTTTGCTCGCACAAGCTGATGCGCGCCGACCTGAGGACCTGTTACAGGCCCTGCTCGATGATGTAGCGCGCCACACCGCCAGAGCTCCGCAATCGGATGACATCACGGTCACTGCTGTTCACTGGCAACCATAAGTTCCGCGGGAGTGTCAGTCTTCTTTCATCCCTGAGGCGCGCACCACGCTGCCCAAGCGCGCACGCTCAGCCGCGACGAATTCATTGAATCCGGCGCGGGTACCGCCCACCGGTTCAATGCCTAAGGGCTTGAGTCGGTGGATGATTGCAGGCATCTTGAGCCCCGCGTCTACCGCCGCAGCCAATTTGTCCATGATCGCTGCAGGCACTCCCGTGGGCGCGTGAATCCCGGCCCAGTGCGCAATCTGCAATTCAGTAAATCCTTGCTCCACGGCGGTGGACAGTTCAGGGTAGGCAGAAATGCGTTGAATCCAGGTCGTAGCCAGCGGCTTGAACTTGCCGCCGTGCCTGAGATGTGGCAAGGCGACAATGCTGGCTTCAGAGGTCCCCTGCACCTGGCCACTGATCACTGCCGAGGTCCCTTCAGAGCCGCTTTTGTAGGGCACAGGAATGATTTTGGCGCCGTACTTGGTGTTGAGCAACTCGGCCACAAAGTGCGGTGTGCTGCCTGTGCCTGCCGTGGCGAAGAAGAACCCTTCACTTTGTTTAGAGGCCTCCACAAATTCGCGCAAGTTGTTGAACTTGGAAGTGGCGGGAACCACAATGATCGAGGGCGAGAGTCCGATCATGACCACGGGGGTCAGGTCACTGTCTTTGAACGGCATGTTCTTCTTGATCATGCTGTTAGAGATGACACCGGCCGCACTGATCAGAAAGGTGTATCCGTCGGGCGCCGCCTTGGCTGCCAAATCCGCGCCCAAGGTACCTCCGGCCCCGGGCTTGTTCTCGATGACGATGGCCTGGCCCAAATGGGCCGAGGCACCCTCGGCAGCCGCGCGAGCCAGGAGGTCATTGGCTCCACCGGGTGCAAAGGGCACGATAAAGCGAATGGGTTTGGCCGGCCAGGTCTGCGCCGACACGGTCCCGACAAAGGCCAGGGCCACCACACCACACCAGCACGCCCACCGGCCGATCAAACGGCCGATGGCCGCCTCATGATGCATTCTTTCATCCACACCCACCTCCCGTTGCTACTTCACGCCAGCCGCATGATAGGCACGGCAGCGGCACACAACAGCACCGCGGCCAGTCGCCACAGGTCAAATTTTTCTTTCAGCCACACCACTGAGATGAGAATGGCAAAAACCGCGCTGGTATCTCGCAGCGCAGCCGATGGCGCTATTGGCGCCTCACTCCACACCCACAAGATCAGCAGGTAAGACAGTGCTGAGACAAACCCTGCAGGGACGCTGACCCGGGCGGTTCGCGCCACCGTCAGCCCGGGAGAACCGCGATGACGCTGTCGCCACGCCATGGCCACCCCGTTGGTGATGGACACCAGGGCACCATACGCCAAGGCTGATCCTGACTCACGCACCCCTTGGGCATCTGCCATGACATACAGCGCAATCCCACAGCCCGCTAACATCGTCCATCCCAGGGCGCGTGCGTCCCATTCTTGATCTCGCCTTGCGCCCAAGGCCACAAGAATCAAGGCTCCCACAATCATGCAAATCCCCAGCAGCATCGCTGAGGGAATGCGATCTCCAGCCAGCCATGTGGACAGAGGCACCACAAGCATCACCGAGACCGCGCGTCCGGTGGGGTACACGACACCAAAGCCGGCGAGCTCGTAGGCGCGCAGCAAGGCCTTCACGGTGAACATGTTCACCAACGTGGACAGCGCAATCCACGCCCAACTCTTCATCGCGGGCAGTCCGGTCCATATCAGCACCGGCGTCATCACCAAGGCCGCAACCACCATTTGACCCGTCATGGCGTCCGTTGGACGCTCACTACCTTTGACCGCCGCGTTCCAGCTCGCATGTAAAAACGCGCTCAGCAGGGCCGCAGCCATGTGCAAAGAATCCATGTCAACGAGAGTCAATCCATTGACCCAGAAATTGGGCTCACAATCCGAGTGTCGCATGCCCGCATGTCGTCTAAGGCCTGAAGCCATCTCGCATTCTTCGATGAACCGCCTCTTTGTCGTGCGCCCCTGGATGCTGATAGGGGTCGCTCTCCTGATTCATGCTCATGCGGCACGAGCCCAACCTGCCACCCCGTCGGAGGTCTCGCCAACGCCTCCCCCTCCTGAGGCCATCCCTACCCGTCCGGTGCAACCCATCAGGGATGGTCAAGCAGACTCCGCGCAGCGCGTCGAGATCACCGGCGGCCGCAATGCCGACATGGAAGAGCGTCGCCAATCCACGGCCGCCAAAATCGTGATCGGGCGCGAGGAGATTGACAAGTTCGGAGACGCCACCGTCGGTGAGGTGCTCAAGCGTTTGCCCGGCGTCACCACGCCGGGTGCACCGGGCCGTGGCGGTGCGCCTCGCTTGCGCGGGCTGGGCAGTGGTTACACGCAATTGCTGATCGATGGACAGCGGATTCCACCCGGATTCTCACTGGAGTCGCTTTCGCCAGACCAAATTGAGCGCATTGAGATCTTGCGCGCGCCCACCGCGGAAACCGGAGCCCGCGCCATCGCCGGCACCATCAACATCGTCACGCGCGAGGGCTTCACCAAGAGGATCAACGACTTGCGTCTGGCATGGGGCTATGAGAATGGTCGCTATGCCCCTTCGGTGTCCTGGACCCGCAACGACACCATCGACACCTTCATCTACAACGTATCGGCCTCGGCCTCGCACACACCGCGGCGGTCCACCGCACACACCGACACGCTCGCCACCGACCTCGCCACCGGTGCCTTGGTGCAAGATGCCACCGGCACCTCTCGCACCGAGGAGAGCCGCAACAGCCTCCATCTCACGTCTCGGCTCCAGTGGCGCTTGGGCGGGCCCGGTGACATCCTCACCCTCATGCCCACGGTTTTTCACAGCGAAGGCCGCAGCCACCGAACCTTTGACTTGGTGCAGCGTGTTCAAGACACTCGCACCGACTCCACCGATGACTACACCCATGGCTTCATCGACAGCGAAAGCCGTTCATCGTCGGGACGGTTGAACTTTCAATGGCGTCAGCGTTTCGGCAGTGCCCGTCTGGAGGCCCAAGGTGGATTGGGCCTGCTGAACAGCCACAACCAAAGTCACCGCGAGGAGTTTCGTCAGCCCAGCCTCAATGCTCTGCGGCAGGTCGATGATTTGACTGACGTGCACGACAGCTCTGGCAACCTCACCCTCAAGTGGTCCACCCTGCTCGGTCAGGCCCCTGCGGGCGGCAGCGAACACAGCTGGGTCACGGGCCTTGAGGCTGAGGCCTTGCGACGCGAAGAGTCTCGCCACACCCTTCAAAACGGCCTGCCGGTGCTCACCGATTTTGGGGACAACCTCAAGGCCTCGAGCACAAGGTTTGCGGCCTATGCACAAGACGAGTGGTCTCCCGACCGACACTGGGCTTTTCACGCCGGTCTGCGTTGGGAGGGCATTGCCACGCAAGGAGAAGCCGCGCAAGGTGTCACCCCTGAAAACCGCAGCAGCGTGTGGACGCCATTGGTGCATCTGCTGTGGCGCCCAGATGGCGGCGTGGTCAACCCCATTCATCCGGGACTCCCCATGAGTGGCTTGGGCAAGCGCGATCAGGTGCGACTGAGCCTGACCCGCAGTTACCGATCTCCTCCGCTGGGGTTCTTGATTGCGCGTCCCAGCCTCAATCAACGCGATCCTGCGCCCGGCCCTAACACGCCCACCTCACCCGACTCTGCGGGCAACCCCCTGCTTTTGCCCGAGTTGGCTCGCGGCATCGACCTGGCTTTTGAGCGATACCTCGAAGGAGGCGGCATTCTCAGCGCCAACGTGTTTGCGCGCCGCGTGCAACACCTGATGCGCCGTGTCATTGGCCTGGAGACAGTGTCTTGGGCCTCGGTCCCTCGTTGGGTGGCTCGGCAACAAAACATCGGCGACGCCCGTACCTACGGTCTGGAGCTCGAGGCCAAGTTCCGCTTGGACCAGGCCTGGCCAGGCGCCCTGCCCTTGGAGATCCGCAGCAACCTGAGCTTTTACGGCTCGCAAGTCGACAACGTGCCGGGGCCCGACAATCGTTTGGACAGCCAGCCTCATGCCACGGGCAACTTGGGATTCGACTACCGTCTGCGCAGCCTGCCTTGGACGGTGGGTGGCAACTTCAATGGCGTCCCCGGATATCGCACACGCCTGTCCGAAGAGCAGGCCGTGACCGTCAGCACCAAACGCGTGGTGGACGCCTACGCGCTATGGACCATCACGCCGTCGGCGGCCTTGAGACTGATGGCCAGCAACCTCACCGCACGCGACTACCATTCCACCAACACCTTGGATGCCTTGGGCATTCGCAACGCATCCGCCACCACGTCACCCACCTTCGTGAACTGGCGAGCACGGTTGGAGATCAAACTTTGAACCCATTTTGGATCCGCTCCCTGTGCCTGTCATGGGCTCTTTGCCTGGGTGTCACCATGCCTGGGGTCCATGCTGCCTCCATAGCCCCAGTCGCCGCGGAAAACGGCATGGTCGTCACGGCCCACCATCTGGCCACCCGCATTGGTGTGCAAGTGCTCAAGCAAGGAGGTAACGCCGTCGATGCGGCTGTGGCCGTTGGCTATGCGCTGGCCGTGGTTTACCCCGCAGCGGGCAACCTGGGCGGCGGCGGTTTCATGACTTTGCATTTGGCCGATGGCCGCAAGACCTTCTTGGACTTCCGCGAAAAAGCGCCTCTGGCCGCGACGCCCCACATGTACCTGGATGACAAGGGCCATGTCATCCCGGGCTTGAGCACCAAGAGCCATTTGGCCGTTGCCGTGCCGGGCACCGTGGATGGACTGGAGCGCGCCCTGGCTCAGTACGGTACCCGGCCTCGATCAGACTTGATCGCACCAGCGATTGCTCTGGCCGAGAAGGGGTTCGTCCTGGACCAAGGAGACGTGGACCTGCTGCGCACAGCGACCGAAGACTTCAGGAAAGACCCGGCCACCGCCGCCATATTTCTCAAACAAGGCCAACCGCTGAAGGTGGGTGACACCTTGGTCCAACGCGATCTGGCCCAGACCTTGCGCCGCATCAGTGCCGAAGGGGCCAAGGGCTTTTACCAAGGTGCCACCGCGGCGGCCTTGATCGCCTCCAACCAAGCTGGCAACGCCAAAGGCAAAGGCCTGTTGACTCAAGCCGATTTGGACCAATACCGCACCCGCGAACTCAACCCCGTGGAGTGCGACTACCGAGGCTACCGCGTGGTGTCGGCCCCGCCACCCAGTTCAGGAGGCGCCATCATTTGTGAAGTGCTCAATGTGCTGGAGGGCTATCCGCTCAAGGAATGGGGCTATCGCTCCGCGCAATCGGTGCATGTGCAGATTGAAGCCATGCGACATGCCTACATGGATCGCAACACCTACCT
>CAZCJB010000014.1:26383-32981 GCA_964498795.1 uncultured Rubrivivax sp.
TGCATGTGCAGATTGAAGCCATGCGACATGCCTACATGGATCGCAACACCTACCTGGGCGATCCGGACTTTGTGAAGAACCCCCTCGAGCGTCTGCTCGACAAATCCTACGCCGCCCAATTGCGGGCGGCCATTCGACCCGAGCGAGCCGGTGTGTCCAAAGACATCGTGCCGGGCACGCCCCCACATGAAGGGCACAACACGACCCATTACTCCATCATCGACCACATGGGCAATGCCGTGGCGGTGACTTACACGCTCAACGAATGGTTTGGCGCACGCCTGACCGCAGCCGGCACCGGCGTGCTCTTGAACAACGAGATGGACGACTTCACCGTCAAAGTGGGTGTGCCCAATCTATTTGGATTGGTCCAGGGCGTGGCCAACAAAATTGAGCCTGGCAAGCGCCCCTTGAGCTCCATGAGCCCCACCATCGTCACCCAACAGGGCAAGCCCGTGATGGTGGTGGGCACGCCAGGAGGCAGCCGCATCATCACTTCTGTCATCCATGCGCTCTTGAATGTCATCGATTACGGCATGAACATTCAAGAGGCCGTGGATGCTCCGCGGTTCCACCAACAATGGCTGCCCGAAGCGACCAACTTGGAACGCTTCGCACTGAGCCCGGACACCCAAAAGTTGCTCGAAGGCATGGGCCATCAATTTGGCGGCCCACCGCCCGGCAGCCACCTGGCCGCGATTTTGGTGGGCGCCCCCACGCTGGGCGGTACGCCTGTGGGCAAGAACCGGTACTACGGCGCGAACGATCCGCGCCGCAATACGGGCTTGGCTGAAGGGTACTGAGCCAGCGCTGCGGGGCGTTGGTCCCTCAACGGCCACTGGGCGACACGACATTGGAGCGGATGCTCCACACCTCGGTCCCAGGCGTCAACGGCACGGGATCGGACGTGAGGTCCGAGGCCACGATGGCGCTGGCAGTACCCAGATAGAGCTGTTTGTTGGCTGGCAGCATGGTCCGGATGCCATAGTTCCAGTATCCAAAGTCCAGAGGCAGGGCCATCTGTTGCCAATTGGTCAGGTCATCGGAATACCAAAGCTCGGCCGACCCTCGCGGCAACTTGTTGAACACTCCCGTGTTGAATGACCCCAAGAAGGTGCGCCCATTGATCTCGGCCATCGACCACGGATAGGCATTGAAATTGAACGAGGCCGAGGGGTCGCCAAAGCCTGAGGTGGTGATGGTGCTGAAATTGCCCACCGGGTCCATGGCATGCAAGCCAAAGCCCTTGGCGAAGTCGACGGTGCCAACCATCAACACCCCTTTGGAGCTCGGGAACAACTTGATCACACCCGCCCCCGTGGAGGACCCGGTGCCTGGCAAATTGGGCACGGCACTGACCTGCGTGCCGTCAAAGACATGCAGGTAGTCGCTGGAAGAAGCCCCCAGCCCGATGTACAAACGGTTGTTGAAAACGGCGAGTTCCGTGACTGCACCGTGGTACTGCGTAGTGGCATCAGGCGCAAACTTCTTCACGCGGGTCCAACCGTCCGTCGCGGAATAGGACCACAGCTCGCCGCCCATGGGATTGAACGTACCCACGTAAAGCTTGCTCTGAAACGAAGCCAATGAACGGATGGACACGTTCACATTCGGCATGATGGTGGGGGACCCACTGGCTGTGTTGCAGGGGCCACTCACCGCCGATCCGCAAGGCACCTCGGTGAAGTTGATGCCGTCACTGGAGGTCAACAAGCGCACGCCAGGGAAGTTCCAGGCATTGACACCGCCGCCCTTCAGGTCGACGCCCGCCACGAACGAGCCCAAATCCGATCCGACATACAGTCGACCCGCATGCGTGGCCATCACCCGAAAACCTTGTGAGGCGGTGTCATCGCGTACACGAGTCCACGTCTTCTTGGCGTAATCGAATCGCCAGATTTCAGCGAACCGTGTGTCCGTGGTGGCCCGCGACGGCGCCATTTCTGCCGGAGCCTCAAACAACTCTGCGCAGAGCAGCGGCTTGAACAGCGTAGGCATCGGGTTGGCAGGGTCCTGGGTACATTGCGCCGCAGGCGAAGACGCAGGCTCGTCATAGTAGGTGGCCAGACGGGCCGTGTCGTAACGGGCGTTCTTGGTGCCCACCAGCAGGCCTCCACCGAAGTCTTGCATCGACCACGCATACTTGTTCCACACGTCGCCGAAGCCACGCCCGACTCCCGTCTTGGTGCCCTGGAGGGGCGCGCTCATCTGGTTCGTCCAGGGCGAGGCTTGACAGGTCAAGGTGAAGTTGGAATTCACCATATCCAGACTGCTGAAGGTTTGGCCGTTGGCATATTTCACCTGGACTCGAAAGTCAAACACCGCGTTGTCTTGCGCTCCCTGAGCCAAACGAGAACCGCTGGCCTCATTGCCCTCGCCAATGACTCGCGCCGACAACTTGAAAGTGCCGTCGTAACGAAATGCTGGATCGGAGAGGCTGCCAGTGGTCTTGGCTTTGGCTTGAAGCTTGCCGTTGAATCGGTAAGTGATGCCTGATACCGAGCCGACCCCATCGCCGTGAGCACTGATGAGGAATTTCAAACTGCCAGGACTGCTGCTGGTGTCCAAGATGGCGACCGTTTCGCCTTTGATGGTGAAGTTCACCGGCTCACCATAAATGACCTTGGTGAAGGTGGTGCCCGGCACGGTGGCATTGAAGACCGCACATGGATCGCTCAGCGTCTGGTAGACCGGACCAAAAGATGCCGATGTTTGAGCGTGGGACACCGACGTCAAGCCGCAGGCCATCAAGGCGGCCGCGGCAAGGGCTGTGACATGAATCGTCTTTCCCATGATGAAGGACCTCCGATGTGAATAGGTCCATCAAGGTGATCGCATCTGCAGCGTTTGAACATCCCTCAGATCGCTGCGACAGCCCCCTAACGCCTTGACTCGATGGGCTGCTAAAATGCGCTCAAACGTGGGGACGTAGCTCAGCTGGGAGAGCGTCGCGTTCGCAATGCGAAGGTCGGGAGTTCGATCCTCCTCGTCTCCACCAGCCAAAACCGTTGACTCCGCAAGGGGCAGCGGTTTTTTTGTTGGCTCAAAGAGGCCGCCACCGCAAGCACAGAGAGGCCTTGTGATCCCCGCGACCCTCACGAAGCGCACCTCGGCATCAGCATCGGCCACTCCCCAGCCATCTGCTACAAGAACTGCGTGGACAGTCAGGGTGGACATGATATTATGAAAGCGCTTTCATAATATCGCTTTCAACCATGATCTCCAAAGAATCAGTCGGTATGAAAAACCCGATACAAATCCTTTTCCACCGAGCCCAACGGTATTTTGCGTCCTTGCTGGTGATGCTGGTTGTGGCCTGCGGGGGCGGGGGCGGAGGCGGAGGCGAGAGCGCAGGCAGCGGTACCAGCAGCGGCGGCGCTCCTTCGAATCCAGTCCTCCAGGTGCGCCCATTGCCTCAGGATTTCATCACGCGACGGGCCGTCAATTACTCTCCCTATCGCACATCTGCCAACGAGTCGGGCTTGGCGGGCGAAGTCATCCCGTTGTCCAATATTCGCCAGGATCTGGATCTGATGATGGCCGCAGGATTTCGCCTGATTCGGCTGTTTGACAGTTCGAACAAGGTGGCCCGCCAGACTTTGCAGGTGATTCGTGACAACAACCTCGACATGAAGGTTCAACTGGGGGCCTACGTCGTTGGCGGTAATGAGGCTGCCAACCAGGACGAGCTGGCACGCACGGTGGCTTTGGCCAATGAGTTTCAGAGCATCATATTGGCCGTGAGTGTGGGCAATGAAACGATGGTGAGCTGGTCGCGCATCAAGATTGATCCGACGACGATGGCCTCGTACCTGCGCTCTGTCCGCAGCCAGATCAGCCAGCCAGTCACCACCGATGACAACTACGCATTCTGGGCCGCAGCGCCACAAGTGATCACAGAGCAGATCGACTTCGCCTCTGTGCATACTTATGCCGAACTCGATACCATCTACGATTCGAACTTATGGGACTGGCGCCAAAAGGCTGCGACGTCTGCAAACCGTGCGGTCGCGATGATGGACGCGGCGCTGGTCGAAACCAAGCGCCAGTATCAACTGGCGCGCAGCTACCTGGATAGCAAGGGGCTGTCCTCAATTCCCATCGTGATTGGTGAGACTGGCTGGAATGCAGTGGATCTGGGTCGGCTACGTTTCCGTGCCTCGCCAGTCAATCAAAAGATGTATCTGGATCGCCTGGATGCGTGGTCGACGCAGTCCCGCAGCGGGCTTGGGCCTCGTCAGATCTTCTACTTTGAAGCATTCGACGAGCCTTGGAAGCAGGGCGATGACAAGTGGGGACTCTTCAATAAAGACCGGCAGGCTCGCTTCGCGATCCAGGCCGCCAAGCCCCAAGGTGCAACGGTTGGCACGGCCACATGGGTCTACGAGCCCGTTAATGCTGCTTACGACCGCAACGCAGACAAGGCTTACACCGAGGCCGATGCTTTTGCATTCGAGCCTCCCGTATTGGGCGCGATAGTTTCGGCTTCCCGGTATATCCTTTTTTCCGATAAAGCCACTGCCGCCAACGAGACTCGAGCTTCCGGGCTGCGTTGGGATGCATTCGACGGCAATACCGCAATCTTTGCAGAGCTCGCTGGCGCGAACGCGCCCAATGATGCCGCCAACGGACTGGAAATCCGGCCCACGCCCGCGCAGTACGGTTGGGGGCTGCTGCACTACTCACCTGACGAACGTACTGAAAACCTCTCAGGCTTCGCCACTTCAGGCAGCTTGAACTTCTGGGTGAACACTACCTATCCAGGCAAGATCGAGATTGGAATCTCCACCGACACTCAGGATCGTGAGCCGCAAGAGGCCTTTTTGCAAATTGCGCCGGGCAGCTATGGCTACTGCAACAGCGGAACTTGGTGCAGGGTATCGATCCCATTGAAGGACTTCCTGGCAGTCAATTCCAAACTCGACCTGGCCTTGGTGCTTGCGAGATTCATGATTGCCGATCGCTATGCCTACACCGGCAAGAGCTCGGGTGCAGGCGTGACCACCCGCCTTCTCTTGGACGATATTTCCTGGGATCGATAGGCCACAGGCATGTTCGCGCTAATCTCTGCCTCCCTCGAAATCTCATCCTCTGGCACGATGCAGCGGTAATCCTTGCTCATCCAGCGACGCACGCAGCACGCTTCCCGTGACTGACTCGGTGCAATAGAGGGTCTTTCGATCGGCGCCGCCAAAGGCCACGTTGGTCAGCGACGTGCCTGCACAACTTTTCAAGACCAGCATGGGCTCTGCACGCGGGCTCAAGACCCAGCAAAGCCCCAACCCGGGGTTGGCCACGATGACGCGACCCGTGGCGTCGACAGCCAGCCCATCCGGACCGCTGGGGCCAAAGGAGGTGAAGAAGGCGCCCACCTTGGACACACTGCCGTCGTCCAACAAAGGCACGCGCCACACTTGGTTGCCCCGCGTCACACCCAAGTAAAGCACCCGTTCGTCAGGCGACAGCGCCACGCCGTTGGGGCTGGGCACATTCGACAGCAGCAAATCCAATCGACCATCAGGCTGCAGACGGTACAAACGGCCGGTGGGATCGTGCAGGCCGGTTTGCCCCTGATCGGTGAAGTACAAGTTGCCTCGGCTGTCAAAGATCAGATCATTGACTCCTTTGAAGCGCTCGCTCTGGCGCCGCTCCAGGTAAGGTCGAACTTGTCCGCTGTGGATGTCACACACCATGAGGCCATTGCGGTAGTCGGTGATGACCAGTTCATGGTCGTTCAAGAACTTCATGCCATTAGGCTCGCCCGCCCATTCGGCCACCTGCTCCCATTCACCGAGCGGGTCAATGCGGAAGATGCGCCCAAAGGGAATGTCGGTGACATACAAGTTCCCAACCCTGTCAAACACCGGCCCTTCGAGAAAGGAATCTGTTGGCAGGCCCGGGCGGTTGGCATCCCCCCAGGCAGAGCTTTGGTGGGGTCGACGGAAACGGTCTGGCATCCGCGTAAAGACCTCGGTATCTCGCACCTGGGCTGGGTTCAGCAAAAACATCATTGACGCTCGAATGCGGTGTTGGCCGCGATCTTGCCCCAATACGCCGTGCGCTCCCGCAGATCTTTCGCAAACGTGGCGGCGTCCCAATAGCCGGGATCCGAGGCAATGCTGTCCGAAAAGGCCTTCATGTCGGCCGAGGCCATGGCCGTGGCCAACTCCTTTTGCAGGCGATCGATGACAGCCTGCGGCGTGCCCTTGGGCGCCCACAAGCCGGTGAAGTTGATCAAGCCCGGATATTTGAGGCCCGCTTCAAAGAAGGTGGGCACGTCCGGCAACGAGGGCAGGCGCTTGTTGCCGCTCACGGCCAAGAGGCGGGCTTTGCCGCCCTTGACATGGCTCATCACTCCGGGGGTCGACGCCGCTTGAAAGTCGATGGTGCCCGACAACACCGCCATGGTGGCCTCCCCTGCGCCTTTGAAGGGCACATGCAAGAAGTTCGCGCCTGCAGCGATGCCCAAGGCCTCACTGACAAAGTGCGGCGCAGACCCTGCACCTCCCGTGCCATAGGACACTCTGTTGGCCTCCACTTTGGCTGCTGCCACCAAGTCTCCCAAGGTCTTGAACTTGGAGTCTGCCTTGACCACCGC
>CAZCJB010000014.1:33029-34644 GCA_964498795.1 uncultured Rubrivivax sp.
GGCAAGAGATCTTTCTCGTGGTCAAAAGGCAACTTTTTGAAGATGTGCGGCAGCAGCGCGTAGGTGGTGTCGTTGGCCGCCAAGGTGTAGCCATCGGGAGCCGCTTGCACCACAGAGGACAAGCCGATGGTGCCAGTCGCACCCGCCTTATTCTCGACAAAAAAGGTCTGGCCCGTCTGCTCTTGCAGCTTCGCCGCCATCTTGCGAGTGACCACGTCCACAGCGCCACCGGGTGGATAAGGCACGATGATGCGCACGGGTTTGTCGGGCCATGCTTGTGCGCAGAAGGTGAAAGCCGCCAGAGCGGCCAGCACGCATGGACGGATATAAGATTTCATCAAGGTGTCTCCAGGTTCAATCGTCAATTCAAATCAGGCGCGCAACACAGCCAGCGCATTCTTGGCCGCCGTCACACCCATCTTCACGTAGGCATCGGCCGTGACACCACCGATGTGGGGACTGAGGGTGATGCGGGACTCGCCCTGGAACGGGTGCGGTGCTGTCATCGGCTCCACCGCAAAGCTGTCGAGGCCAGCGCTCGCGACGTGGCCGCTTTGTACGGCCTGCAGCAAGGCGACCTCATCAATCAACCCCCCACGCGCGGTGTTGATGAGGATCACCCCCTTCTTGCAAATGGCCAGGGTTTGCGCGTTCAGCATCTTGGCGTTGTCCGTGGTGAGCGGGCAATGCAGGGAAATGGCGTCAGACTCTCGCCACAAAGTATCCAGATCGGTTCGGACCACATAGGCGGGCACCGTCTGGGCGTAGGGGTCATGTCCCAGCACACGCATGCCCATGGCATCGGCCATGCGTGCAAACCGCAAGCCGATGGCGCCCAAGCCAATCACACCCACGGTGCGCCCTTCGAGCTCGACACTCTTGTGGGTCGCCTTGTCCCAATGACCCGTGTGCATCCGTTCATTGAGTGCCACCACGGACTTGGCGCAGGCCAACAACAAGGCCATGGCGTGTTCGGCCACGGCTGCCGCGTTCGCACCGACAGCCGCAACCACCTGAATGCCCCTTGATGCAGCCGCCGCCTTGTCGATGGTGTCGGTGCCGCTGCCGTGCTTGGAGATCACTTTCAAGGCAGGTGCGGCGTCCATGGCGGCAGCACCGAATTTGCCGTAACGAACGATGACGGCCACCGGATTGTGTTGCTGGCACAGCGCAACGATGTCATCCTCGGTCGGCGTCTTGCCCGCATAGACGATGTCGTAGTCTTTCAATAGCGACAGCGCCGGCGCAGCCAGGTCACTGCCCGTGACCAATATCGCGGGTCGCACCGCGCTCACAGGGTTTCACCCTCTTTGAGGACACCCGCTGCACGCAAAGCGCCATCGAGCCAACTGGGGCGCAAGGCCTTGCGACTCTTGATGTCCGCAATGCGTCGGGTTTCAGCAGCCACCTTCTCGGCGGCCAACGGGAGCATCGCAGGGGCTTTTTCTCGTTCGATGACCGTCACACCGTCTGCATCACCCACCACCAAGTCCCCTGGACGTACCGTCACGCCGCCCACAGAAATCGGGTGATTGACGCGGCCCGACACCGACTTGGTCGGCCCATTGGGGTTGAGCCCGGCGGCAAACATCGGGAACTCCAAGGCGCAAAGGGC
>CAZCJB010000015.1:0-2356 GCA_964498795.1 uncultured Rubrivivax sp.
TCCATGAACAAGGCCCAAAACACTGCCCAATTGCTCAGCACCTTGGTCAAGAAATTTGATGACCTGCACGCCAGCATCAATCGCAACATGTAACTCACCTTGCAGTGGCCAGTCCCGAAAATACTTGATCGGCAACGAAAACCTATGGTTGACACCGCCTCGCTTTCCCCCGAGCAGCTCCAAGATTTGTGGGCTGACGTACACGCCCACCTCACTCAAGGCGGCACCCTGGGAGAGCTGAGGGGCCTGACCGCCAAGGAATATGAAGCCATGTTTTTGGTCGGGCACACCCTGTACGGGCAAAAAAAGTACCAAGACGCCGAGCAAGTGTTTGCATTTTTGGTGATGAACAACCCGTACGAGCGGCGGTTTGCACAAGCACTCGGTTCAGCCAAGCAAATGCTCGGGCAGTACGCGGACGCAATTGGCTATTACGCCATCGCGTCCATGATGGAAATGACCGACCCGGTACCCACTTTTCACACGGCTGAGTGCCTTGCAGCCTTGGGCAAGCGCGACGATGCCAAGGATGCCTTGGAGATCGTGGTCAAGCATTGCCAAAGGCCTCAACACGCGCAGCTCAAGCAACGGGCCAGTGCCATGCTGGAAATTTTGCGAGCGACCCTGACTGCGGGCGACCCCAAGTTTCAAGGAGCCTGAGCATGGTGGCCGTAGGGGGATTCCAACCCATTTTGCAAGGGCTGTTTGGCAACCAGCTGGATACCCAAGACCTCTTGTCGAAGTTGGCCGCCGGCCAAACGCCCGAAGTCGCGTTGGCGGGCTTGAGCGAAGACGATATCGCCAAGGTCATGAAAGCCCATGAAGAGTTGAAAGCCGCGTTTGGGGATTTCACGACCTATCTCAACGACCACCCCGAACTGCCTGCGGTGGCCAAAGACTTGTTCGAAGGGCTCTCGGGTGAGGAACTTCAGATTGCGGCCGCCGCTTTGATGGACGAGGCTCAAGAAAAAATCAGCAAGGTGACGGCCGAGCAGATCAAAGGTGTCAAGAACAAGCTCGCTGCAGACAATCAGGAAAAGATTGAGAAGCTGAAAGAAAAGATCCAAAAAGATCGAGACTCAGAACCTGGGATTTGGGGCAAGATCTTTGGATGGGTGAGCAAGGTCGTCACCGCGGTGGTCGCGGTCGCCGCGATGGTGGTCGGCGCCATCGCCATGGCCACCGGTGCGGGCTTGTTGGTGGGTGCCGCTTTATTTGCCTTGGGCACCTATATGGCGGCCGGGGTGACGGTGGACACCATCAATGAAGTCCGCAAGGAGCTAGGCAAAGAGCCATTGAGTTGGAGCCCCACCCTCGGGCAAGTGGCCAGTTTGATTGCCAAGGGATTTGGGGCCTCGGATGAGACAGCCAATTGGATCAAGATGGGCGTGGACATCCTGACAGACATCGTCGTCGGCGTGGCCGTTTCCATCCTGATTCCAGGCGTCGGGCTTGCCATCGCGGCCCATCGAGCGCTCAAGGTGGCCAACTCGTGCGCTAAGTTGGTAGAAGCCGGCGACAAGATTGCCAAAGCCCAAAAGGTCGCGGCTCAAGTGCGCAACATTCAAGGGACTGTGGACTCCTCGGCGCGCATTGGAAAAGGCATCAGCGATATCTCGGTCGCCTCGGCTCAAAAAGAGTCCGCAGACATTTCTGCCGAGGTCAAGGAATTGGTGGCCAAACTCCTCAAGCTCAATGCGCAGTTTGAAGCCTTGGGCAATACGATCAAGGAGATCGAAGACAAGCGCACCACCACCCTCAAGCGTGCGTCTGAAGGCGTGGCCCAATCTGGCGAGGTGCAAGCCCAAATCACCGCCAACACCGCCTCCATGGCCTGAGGTGAACGCATGGAAGGGATCAGAGGTTTAGGCAGCAATTTGTGGAAAGCGATCTCCGACACCGCCACCAGCCTGGTATCCAACAAAAATGAAAAAGGTCAGCCGGTCATCATGGACGTGGCGGCTGACCTGCTCACGGCCTCCGACAAATTGCTGAGCGCCGCTGGCGCGCCCACGTTGCCGGACGCTGACAAGGCCTTGGCGTTATCGGGTCTGGAAGACCTCGTCGCACTGATGACCAGTGAAAGCAACGAGGCCAAGCTCAAAGCGGCAGAGGGACTCGTCAAGAAATTCGCGCCGGGCGTTGTGGCAGCGGTGGCTCAAGAGGTTGCCAAGCATGCGAGCGACAACTTTGCGGCCGACGTGGCGCAGGGCATCGGCAAATGGGTCACCGATAACCCCAGTGCTGCGCTTCAATTGGCTGCCAACATTGTGCGAGTGGTGGGCACCGCCGTGGCCACCGGAGGTACGTCGCTGGCAGTAGACCTCCCCACCCTGATTCCGGAGGTGCTCAGCGC
>CAZCJB010000015.1:2456-16781 GCA_964498795.1 uncultured Rubrivivax sp.
TTCATGGGTCAAGAAGGCGCCAGCGTCGATGCGATTTTGAAAAAGCTCCAAGACTTGGGGCCCCTGTTCCAGGCATTTGCCAATTCGATTTCAGAAAATGCATCCACCGTAGATCCCAAGGCCAGGGTCCAGACTTGGCAGGCTGTCAACAAAGGCTTGCTCGACTTGATCCCTGGTTTGGACCCTGTCCTCAAAGGACTGGCCCAATGGGCAGAGGTATAACCCTCCAGACGCGCACCTCCACGCCAAAATTTCCCTCCACGCCCAACACACATTCGCACGCCAGGAGAACTCAATGACGCAAGGTATCAATCCGGGCACTCGCACCGGTCAGATCGGTGGTGCTTACGTAGGCTCTGGCGCGGCCGAAGGTGCCACGCAGACTCAACAGGCCGAAGTCAATCTGGGGGTTGCCGACTTCCTGCTACCCGATGACTTGCCAGTGGCCGACACGCCCTCTGAGTCGGCTCAGAAGATTCCCACCACCGAGCAAATTAATATGGCCTTTAACGCCATCAATTGGGACAAGCCCAATATGGTGGACGTGCTGAAGCTCCTGCACATGGTCGCAGCCAGCCTGAAGGCAGCGCAAAACGAGAACAAGTGGGCGGAAACCAACGCCCAAGTTCAGTCGCTCTTCAACGAAGCCTCGAAGATGAAGGACGCGGCTGTGGCGCAGTTCGCGACCACCCTGGCCACCTCGGTGGCCAGCATCGGTCTGGCCGGCGCGAGTTTGGGTAATAGCGTGTCGCAACTCAGGCAACTCAATTCGCTCACAGGCCCATGGGCCTCGAAGTTCACCGACGCCAATGCGAACTTCTCCTCGGCCACTCAAGCCGAAATCACGCGCATTCAAGCCATCGGGCAGAGAAACCAGGCGATCATTCAGATCGGGGATGGCGTGCTGAAGGGAGCGGGCTCGGGGGGACAATTCGCCGCAGAGATGTACAACGCACGGGGCAAGGAAGATGCTGCCGAGGCCCAATTGCGAAGCGCCAACGCGGATTCCAGCAAGCAGGCCGAACAAACCGCCGATGAATTTTGTCGCAAGGCGCGGGAATTCATCGAGCAGGTGCTGCAAGCCCGGAACTCCACCGAACAAGCCATCAATGCCAAGATGTGACCGCCATTCAGGTCGCACAAAATCCTGCTTCCATGTCCACCCCCACTGAATTGCCAGCTGCCCTCCAAGAGGGTGTGGCCGTCGCCGAGGCCCTGATCCAAGAGATGGTCGCCCTGGCACCTCAACCGAGGCCCGATCCGGGTACGCTCGAGCCTTTGTACGCGACTGCCATGGCGGCGTTGAAAGGCCAACAACACGAGCAGGCCCAAGCGGTCCTTGGCGTGTTGGTCGGTCATGCGCCGGATGAATGGCGCTTCCATGCCGGGTTGGCCGAGGCCCATGCGCTTTGCGGCGACTTAGACCTGGCGCATCTGCACTATGCATTGGCGATTCATCTGGCGCCAGACCACCTGGCCCTTCGCCTGTCGATGGCCCAGGTCTTGATGGCGCAAGAGCTCACCGCGCAAGCGCGACTCCTGTTGTGGCAGGTGGCGGCGTTGACCAGCAACCAACCGCAGCAGGCCAAGCTGCATGAACGTGCGAAAGCCCTGCTGCAATTGGCCGAAGGTTCACCTGACCCATTGACCCCGTCATGACCCCAGGCCCGCGATCCGAGCCCCTTTCTGCCGCCGACATCCAGCTGCTCACGTCGATCGGCTTTGTCGCCGCCGGAGCAGGTTTGCACCTGCAGGCTCTGCGCCTCTTTAAGTCCTTGGCCCATCTGAGGCCTTTGCGAGCATTTCCTTACATCGGTTTGGCCACCGTTCACCTGCACCGGCAGCGACCCGACGAGGCCGCAGCAGTGCTCGAACAAGGCATGCGTCTGGCCACTGAAGATTCCTCGTCACAGGATCGAGCCTTGTTGGCGTCTTGGCAAGGCTTGGTGTTGCACCTGGCTGGCAGGGCGGCCGAAAGCGCCCGAGCGCTGCAGCACGCCGTCCATCTGGGGCCCGACGAGCCTGAGACCTCGTTGGCTCGCGCGATGTTGGGGCTGGTCAGCTCACCTTCCGCACCGGTGGCAGCACCCAACCCCCCGTCCAGTTGACCCACCTATGCCCCACAATACCTCCTGGACACCCACGATGGGAGCAGCACTGTGATTGAAACCCTGCAAACTTTGGCCACCACGCTGAGCTCCAGCTCACCCACCGCGATGCCGGCCCCCAGCGCAGGTGCCAGCGATGTGGAACGGTTTCGCAACGCCTTGATGGCGGCACCGCCCACGGATGTTGCTGCCTCGACCCCTCTGGCGGCAGCCGGCGACCCGCCCTACCCCGTGGCCGCATCATCCACCAAGACCACGTTGGGTGATGCCATATTGGACACCTTGCAGACGGCCTCCACCCAAATGACTCAAACTTGGCAGCAGGCCGCCCAGGCAGTGTCGCACCAAGACCTCAACATGTCGGACATGCTGTCGCTGCAAATGGCGGTCATCCAGACCAGCATTCAGTACGAATTGCTGGGCAAAGGCATCGGCAAGACCACGCAAAACCTGGATCAAATCCTCAAGACTCAATGACCTGGACCCTCTCTTCGTCTATCAGGCATGGCTGGGCACGCGTCCGTGCTGGCCTGCTGGCCATGGTGTCGGCCACCTGGTTGTTGGCTTGCGCCGGCAGCGTCGAGCTCTTGTCAGCCATCCCTGAAGCCGACGCCAACGAAGTGATCGCGGCGCTGGTGAACGCCGGCATCAGCGCGCAAAAAGTACCCGGTAAAGAAGGCATGGTCGGTGTGAAGGTAGAGGCCACCATGGCTGCACGCGCAGTGGACACCTTGCGCGTGCTGGGCCTGCCGCGGGAGCACTTCACGGGCATGGGTCAGGTGTTTCGAAAGGACGGCCTCATCTCATCGCCCGTCGAAGAGCGCGCACGCTATCTCAATGCGCTGTCGCAAGACTTGTCGGCCACGTTATCGCGCATTGACGGCGTGTTGTTCGCCCGAGTCCACCTGGTGTTGCCCGAGCGCGGACCCGCCAACGAATCCGATACGCCATCGACCGCGGCGGTGTTCATCAAGCACCAAAAAGACGTGGATCTGGAACTGCTGCAGCCCCAGGTCCGGCGCATGGTGGTCAATAGCATTCCCAACTTAAGCTCGGAGCGAGTGTCCATCGTGCTGGTGCCCAGCAATGCCACGCAAAAATCGGTGCAGTTGGTGTGGACCACGATCATGGGCTACCGCGTGGATGCCGAAGGAGCCGGTGCCCTTCGTACCATCATGGCGATGCTCGCGGCGCTGGCCGCTGCTGGGTTGGCCGGATCAGGTTTCCTGGTTTGGAAGTACATTCTGGTACCTCGCCAACAAGCCAAAGCGCAGGCGACCCAAGCAGAAGCGGAGGGCTCGTGATGCATCCCGGGCAGCTGTGGGATCTCCCCCAGCGACTTTCGCGCGCGGTGCACGAGTTTGTCTTCGATCCCGGGCTGCACCTGCATGCGCAAAGGGCCGCGCACCTTCTGCCCGAAGGTCTTTCGGTGCCACGCTTTCGCACCGGGTCTCGAACCCTGATGGAGCGCTGCGGACTGTCCCCTCAAGTGGAGCTGGACTTCGACCAGCCCTTGCACCGCATGGCCCTCTTGCCCGCCGATGCATTGGCCCTCGTGGCCCGTCGAGCCAGTTGGACTTGGCATGTGGCCGACCTGCAGCGAGTGGTGTTGAAGACCGAGGTTGAAGCCCTCACGTCCCAACTTCAACTCGCCCCGCAAGACTGGGAGGCCTTGAATGAACAAGCGCCTGCGATGGCGTCCAACACCCAAGAACTCCCCAGAACACCTCGTTTATCCCTTGACGTCTTGACCACTCGCATACCTTCGGTGGGCTGGCAGCTCATCGATGCGGCATGTCAAGCCCTCCCCGACTCGGTGGCCAGCCGCATACGGCTGAAGTTGCCTGTGTGGGGCCACCAAGAGGTCATGGACCACAGCCCTCGGGATCTGTCAGTGATGGTTGCGAAGGCCTACGAGTGGGCGGTGGCCCAATGGGATCCGCAGTGGGAGCGCTTGTGGACCGAAGCCCTTGCCGTCCCCTTGCGGCGGCGTGCCTGATCAACCATGAAGTTCCTGCGTTTTCAAGACCTCCACGGGCGAGACTGGGATCATGTGGATCCCACCGCTGTGATATTGCGCGCTGCGGACGTGCAGGCGTGGACCGATGCGCAAGGCTTGTTGGAGCGAGCTCGCGCCGACGCTGACCGCATTCGAGCCGAAGCCCTGGCGGCTTTCGAAGCCGAGAAGCTCAAGGGATTCGAAGAAGGTCTGGCGCAAGCCCAGCTGGAACAAACCGAGCGCATGATCGACAACGCGAGCCGCATGGTGGACTTCTTTGCCTCCGTCGAGCAAAGGATGGTGGGTCTGGTGATGGATGCCGTGCGGCGCATCATTGCTGACTATGACGACGCCGAAAGGGTGATGGCGGTAGTCCGTAGCGGATTGAATGTGCTGCGCAATCAAAAGCAACTCACTTTGCGTCTTGCGCCAGAACACGCCGAATCCGTCCGCGGGCGAGCCTCCGAGTTGTTGCAGCAATTTCCGGGTGTCGGCATGGTGGACATCGTGAGCGATTCGCGCCTGAAAGGCGATGCCGCCATCCTGGAGAGCGACATTGGTGTGGTGGAGGCCAGCATCGAGATGCAGCTTCAGGCCTTGGAGCAAGGCTTCAAGAAGATGCTCGGCAACCGGGTTTGAACGGATCAAATGTGAAAACCTTTGACTACGTTCCCGACATGATGCAACTGGCACTGGAGGACACGCCCACCCTGCGCGTCAAGGGACGCGTGGTGCAAGTGGTCGGCACCATCATCAAAGCGGTCGTGCCTGCCGTCAAAGTGGGCGAAGTCTGCATCCTGCGACACCCCGGGGAAGACTTTGAAATGAAGGCCGAGGTCGTGGGCTTTGCCCGTGATGCCGCCCTGCTGACGCCCATCGGGGATATGTATGGCATCTCGGCCACCACCGAAGTGACACCCACCGGTCGGGCCCATATGGTGCCTGTGGGGGACGGTCTGTTGGGACGCGTCTTGGACGGCTTGGGCCAGCCTCTGGACGTGGCCGAGCGAGGCCCCCTGGAGGCGGATCGCTACTACCCGGTGTTTGCCGAAGCGCCCGACCCCATGAAGCGACGGGTGATCAAGGACCCTTTGCCCTTGGGCGTGCGAGCCATCGACTCCCTGCTCACCTGTGGAGAAGGGCAACGAATGGGCATCTTTGCGGCAGCCGGCGGTGGCAAGTCCACCCTGCTTGGCATGCTGGTCAAGGGTGCCCAGGTCGACGTCACGGTGGTCGCGCTCATCGGTGAGCGAGGCCGGGAGGTGCGCGAGTTTCTTGAGCATGAACTCGGACCGGAGGGTCGCAAACGCGCGGTCATTGTGTGCGCCACGTCCGACAAGTCGTCCATGGAACGCGCCAAGGCAGCCTATGTGGCCACTGCCATCGCCGAGTACTTCCGCGACCAGGGCAAGAAGGTGCTTTTTCTCATGGACTCAGTCACCCGGTTTGCGCGCGCACAGCGCGAAATCGGACTCGCTGCGGGCGAGCCGCCCACGCGTCGCGGTTACCCACCGTCGGTGTTCGCCACCTTGCCCAAGCTGATGGAGCGCGTAGGCATGAATGACAAGGGTTCCATTACAGCCCTGTACACCGTGCTGGTGGAGGGTGACGACATGACCGAACCCATTGCCGACGAGACCCGATCCATCCTCGACGGCCACATCATCCTGTCCAGAGCCCTTGCAGCGTCCAACCACTACCCCGCCATCGATGTGCTGGCGTCCGCGAGTCGGGTGCAAAACAACGTCGTCCCTCAAGAACACAAGGCGGCGGCCGGTCGCATGCGCGAACTCATGGCCAAGTACGCCGATGTGGAACTGCTGGTGAAGATCGGCGAGTACAAACGCGGCGGCGACAAAGTCACCGACGAAGCGATCGACAAAATCGAAGCCATCCGAAGCTTTTTAAAGCAACGCACCGACGAGCGGGCAGACTTTGAGGCCACGTTGCAATCGCTCAGCCAAGTCACGGGGATGCCCGCCATTCCTGGACGTCAGGCCGCTGAGCCCCATTGAGGTCTGCATCCATGTCGATGATCGACCAACTCCTCTACATCAAGCACTTTCGTGAGCAGCAAGCCGAAACTGCCATGCAAAAGTCGCGCATGGTGTTGGCGCAGGCGCACCGCCTTGAAGACGATGCGCAGCAGGAATTGACACGGTTCGTCGAGCAGGCACAAAAAGATGAATTGGCCTGGTATCAGGCACTTTGCGAGCGCATCGTCAAAGTTCGCGATATCGAAGACGTGCAAACCGATGTGGCCATCTTGCGGGCTGAAGAAGCCCAACGAGCTCGGGAGCTCGAGCAGGCTCAACAGGCTCGAGAGCAGGCACAATCGTCGTTCAATACGGCCACTCAGGTGTTGCGCGATGCGTCGACCGCGCGCAACAAGTTTGAGGAGCTCGCGATGCGCCACCACGAGGCCCTGATCAAAGAAGCTGAACGCAAAGAAGATCTGGAGCTCGAAGAGCTGGCTGGGATCGTGCGAGAGCGCGAAGAGATGACCACACACGCCGATGCCTGAACGTCCGATTCACCTCGATCTGCGATCCTCGTCGGGGGGCTTCGATGAGCGCTTGAACTCGTCCGCACATCGCCATCATGAAGCACCCGATACCGACACGGCACACCGATTTCACGCGGCCCTGAACGGCGAGCCCGAATCTGCCCATACCGTGGCCTCAGCCGCACCGGTTTCTCCATTTGCCCTGTTGAAACGAGCCCAAGATACGCCGGCACCGACCCAGGTGTTGAGCACCCTGAGTTCGATGGTGCAACAACTTATGGTGGGTGAGGGTTTGGATGGTCGGCGAACGCTTCGCCTCCAAATCCACCCAGAGGTACTGCCTGGCGTGACCGTCACGGTGACCGAAGATGCGGGCGCCTGGGTGGCCGATTTCGAATGCCAGCAAGAAGACAGCTTCTTGCGACTGGCCCGCTCAGCCCAAGAAATGGCGCCACGTTTGGCCCAAATGCTGCAGCGAGACGCCGTGTGGCGCGTCACGGCCCACGGTTTGCCGGAGGAAGGCGCCTGGAAATCTTGGCTGCAAAGCCATTTGGATCGCCCGGGCATGGAAGCCTGTGCCAGCCCTCCAGGGGGGCGCCCATGAGCATTTTCACGCCCTTGCGCCTCCCCGCCCTGTCTGCCAGCGTCGCGCAAGCCCAAGCCCTCTTGGCGCGCCGCGGCCTGTCTTTGCCATTGCAGGCGTGGCCTTTCCCGGGCTCGGCACCGGTCCTGAGCTTGTCACTGGCGGGTGAGCCGTCGGGTTGTGACGGCCACCAGCCCCTTCTCGGGCACGAACCACTCTTGAGATTGGAATTTGAGTGGGCAGGCGCGCGCTTTCACGTCGACACGACGGCCTCGGCTGTCGATCATTGGGCGCAAGTGTCGTTGGGAGGTCAGACCCTGCAGTCCCTCGACGCAGCTTGGCAAGACGCCGCGCTGGACGCCGCCACGCGCTGGTTGACGAGCACCTTGACCTCGATGGGGCGTGGGCACGCACGCTACGTCGGTCGCCAAGAGACCCAGGCACAGCGACCCGGCAGCACAGGCCACGCCCTGTGGTTCAGCCTTTATGCCCAGGAAACCTCGGGAGATGCAGAGTCCACTGCGTCCCCACCCGCCTTCCACGGCTTGCTGCACACCGACAACCTGGGGTTGATCCTGCTGGCGAGCTTATTGCCTGAGCGCGCCAGCCCTCGTGCCATCGAGCCTTGGAGCGATTTGTCAGATCTTGAGGTGCCTCTTCGTCTGACGGTGGGCGCCACTGACTTGAGTGCGGCAGACGTGATGAGCTTGAGCCGCGGAGATGTGGTCTTCATGGCCCACCGATATGCACAAGGAGCGCAACACCTGCTCTTGCAGTCCGACCCCTACCAGAGTCAGAGCTGGCAAGTGGGTGTGCATCTCGATGACCTTCAATTGACACTGCTGGAGGCCCCCAGACTCATGAGTGAAGCCCCCGATTCCTCTCCATCCTCACCACCGAGCGAGTCCCTCTCTCTCGATGACCTCCCGATCCGCATCACCTTCGATGTCGGCGACAAGGTACTGACCGTGGCTCAACTGCGTGAGCTCACCGTGGGTGACACCTTGCGGCTGGATCGCCCTGCCACCGAATACGTGACAATCCGCGCGCAAGGCGCCGTGATTGGCCGCGGCCATCTGGTCGAAATTGACAACCGGCTGGGCGTGGCGCTCGATCAGCTCCATGCACCTCAGGCCGCCACGCCAAAGGTGGACGCGGCGTGAGTTTCGACCCGATCACCCTGGCGCTGACGCTCGCGCTTTTGGCGCTGGTGCCGACTCTGGCCGTGGTGTCGACCACCTTCTTGAAAATTTCGGTGGTCATGTCTCTGGTGCGAAATGCCCTGGGTGTGCAACAGATTCCGCCCAATTTGGCCCTGTATGGCTTGTCGCTGATCATGACCGTGTACATCATGGCGCCGGTCGGACAGAACATTTATGAAAAGGTTCGAGAAGAACCAACCGCCACCCGCAGTGTGGAGGGCCTCTTCAAGGCCGTGGGGCGGGGTGCCGAGCCCATGCGTGATTTTCTCTACAAGCACAGCGACCAAGGTCAGCGCGACTTCTTTGTACGTACAGGACGTGAGCTTTGGGGCAAAGACCTGTCGGCCAACTTGAAAGAAAAGGACTTCATCATCTTGTTGCCTTCCTTCATGGTGACCGAGTTGACCGAGGCCTTTGAGATCGGGTTTCTGCTGTTCTTGCCCTTTGTGGTCATCGACTTGGTGGTCTCCAATGTCTTGCTGGCCATGGGCATGATGATGGTCTCGCCCGTGATGATTTCTATGCCCTTGAAGCTCTTTCTCTTCGTCATGGCTGATGGTTGGACCCGTTTGATTCAGGGCCTGGTGCTCACCTACCGATGAACGGCGCTGACATCACCTCTTTCTTGGTGCAGGCCCTGTACCTGACCTTGATCCTGTCCATGCCCACGATCTTGGTCGCGGCGATCGTGGGCACCTTGTTTTCACTGCTTCAAGCCTTGACTCAAATTCAGGAGCAGACACTATCCTTTGCCGTCAAACTCATTGCGGTCGGTGTGACGCTGTACCTGACCGCCGGCTGGGTCGGTGGCGAGCTCATGAACTACACACTCACGGTGTTTTCCAGCTTTCATCGCGTCGTCCGTTAAGTTTTGCCTCACCCATGACCATCCCCCTCCATGCCGCCGTAGACGACATCAAGGGATTCTTGTCGGCGCTGGGTCTGGTGCAGGCCCGCTTGATGCCTCTGTTTTTGCTTGCACCCTTCATGAACCGGTCCATGGTGCCCAGAACCATCGCCTTTGGCATCGCAGCGGGCGTGGGATTGTTGGTGACACCTTTGCTCGTCACCCACGAAATGCCCAATGGACCCGAGCTGATCTTTTTGCTGGTCAAAGAAGCCTCTATCGGCCTGCTGTTGGGGTATTTGGTGGCGATCCCTTTTTGGATGATGGAAGCCGTGGGCTTCATCATTGACAACCAGCGTGGCGCCAGCATGTCCGCCACGCTCAACCCGCTCACAGGCCATGACAGCTCTCCTTTGGGCATCATGGTGGGGTTTGCGTTCATCACCTATTTTTTCGTCACGGGCGGTTTGCAGGTGGTGCTGGGCCTCATCTATGACAGCTACAAGTTGTGGCCTCCCTACGCGTATTGGCCACACTGGAGCGTCGACGCCGCACAATTGCTGATGAAGCAACTCAACGGTTTGCTGCTCATGAGCATGCTTCTGGCAGCACCAGTCTTGATTGCCATGTTTTTGTCGGAGCTCGGCTTGGCGCTTGTGAGCCGGTTTGCTCCACAGTTGCAGGTCTTTTTCTTGGCGATGCCCATCAAGAGTGCCCTGGGTATCTTTGTTTTGGTCCTCTACGCCACCACACTGTTTGACTACAGCAACGATCCCGTCCGCGACATCGGTCACTGGTTGCGTCGCTTAGATCCATTGCTGAGGGTTCCATCTGCACCATGAGCGAAAAGACCGAACAGCCCACCGCCAAGAAGCTGCGTGATGCGCGCCAGCGCGGAGAAGTCGCCAAGAGCCGTGACTTCACCCAAACGGCGCTCATCGTGGCGCTGTTTGCCTACATTGTGGCCAACGGTCAATCTTTGGTTGAAGATTTCACCCGCCTGCTCTTTGTGCCCTTTTCGTTCATCCATGTCGATTTTCGCCAGGCAGTTGGCTTGGTGCTCGAAGAGGCCATGCGATCGGCGGCCCTCATGCTGCTGCCGTTTTTGGGCATCGTGATCGGCGTGGCCATCTTTGCCGAGGCCATTCAAACCGGGCTGCTTTTCGCATTCGAGGCGATCAAGCCGTCGGCCAAAAAACTCAATGTGATCGCCAATGCCAAGAACATGGTCTCCAAGAAGAACCTGATCGAGTTCTTGAAATCGAGCTTCAAGATTGGCGTGCTTTCTTGGGTGGTTTATGGTCTGGTCATGGAAGCCCTCCCCATGCTCATGCATGTGCCCCACCGAGGCATGCCCGAACTGGGCGCGCTCATGGGGCAACTCCTCAAGAACCTCATCATTCAAACTGGCTTGGCCTACGTGATCATCTCCCTGGCCGATTTGGCATGGCAACGCTATCAATACACCAAGGGCCTCATGATGTCCAAAGACGAGGTCAAGCAAGAGTACAAGGGCATGGAAGGTGACCCGCATATCAAGAGCCAGCGCAAGCATTTGCATCAGGAGATGCTGGCCAATGACGCTGTGCAAGGGGCTCGCACGGCATCGGTGGTGGTCACCAATCCAACGCACCTGGCCATCGCGATTCGATATGAAGACGGTGAAACACCACTTCCCATGGTGACTGGCAAAGGAGAAGGCGCATTGGCCGAGCGCATGATCGCCGCGGCGCGCGAAGCGGGTGTGCCCGTCATGCAGAATATTCCTCTGGCGCATGCACTGTTCGATGAGGCCAGCGTCAACCACTACATTCCGTCCGATCTTGTCGAACCTGTAGCCGCTGTGCTGAAATTGGTGCGCGAATTGGCGGACCCCATGGATGGCCATGTCAACAACCACACTGATCGCTGATTGGGCCCGCACGGCCGGCCTGGATTTGGGCTCGGTAGGCCCGTCTCGCCAGGTCCCGATCAATCTAGACCGCGTGCGCGTGCAGTTGCTGGAACTGCCCTCGCAAGGCATTCTGTTGGAATCTCGCATCTCGGATCTGCCGATGGCGGAGTCAGAGCGCGACCGCATGGTACACAATGCGATGTTGGCAGCCACAGGACGCATGCGGGACAGCCCGGTGGTGCTGTGTGCCAATGAGGATGCGTCAGCGCTGGTGTTGCAACTCCAGATTCCCTCTGGAGCCGATGTTCCAACCTTGGATGCAGCCCTGGCAAAATTGGTCAACGAGGTGGATGTGTGGCGAGCCCTTTTATGAGTTTTTCATTCAATCCATGGTCTACTCGGCACTCGATGCGCCAGAGATTTCAGATCACGGCACTTGCCTTGGCGGCCGGTTTGGCCCTGTCCCACCCACGAGCTGACGCCGGCCCCGTGCCTTGGCCTGACGCGGCTTACTCCTATTACGCGGAATCCAAACCGCTGTCCGCGGTGCTTACTGAATTCGCCACCGGATTCAGTCTGTCGTTGAGCATCCCGCCTGGGATGGACACGCCAGTGAGCGGACGCTTCAACCTGCGCAACCCCACGGCCTTCATCGACCGTCTGGCTGGTGTGTATGGCTTTACCTGGTTCACTCATGGTGGCACCTTGTTCGTCTCGAGCAACAAAGACGTGGTGAGCCGCTCGATGTCGACGGCCATTCCTGGCATGGGCGGCAGTTTGCGTCAGGTGTTGACCGATCTGAAAATACTGGACTCGCGGTTTGGCTGGGGGGAATTGCCCGAGCAAGGCGTCGTGGTGGTATCTGGGCCAC
Source organism: uncultured Rubrivivax sp. (assembly GCA_964498795.1). Taxonomy (GTDB): domain Bacteria; phylum Pseudomonadota; class Gammaproteobacteria; order Burkholderiales; family Burkholderiaceae_C; genus Rubrivivax. The sequence goes on from CAZCJB010000015.1 coordinate 14,467, forward strand.
CTGCCTATGTGCAACTTGTGGAATCGACGGTGGCGTCTTTGCCGCGTACGCCAGGCGGCCTGCAGGTGGCCGTCTTCCGTCTGAAGCACGCTTCGGTGGACGATCGATCCATCAGCTACCGCGACCGCGAAATCACCACCCCGGGCGTGGCCACGGTACTGCGCAACCTGGTCAGCGGGTCGGGAGCGAACGTTGCCACGCGACTGGGACCGGTGGCCAATCTGGCCGCTGCGCTGAGTCCCTACTCGGCCACGTCCCCCACCCCCTCAGAGGCAGGAAAAGCTGCGACGCCCGCAAGCCCGACCCCCAATGGCCCTACCGCCACGGTATCGGGCAATTCTGCGCGCGTGCGTCCCTCCATCCAGTCCGATCCCCGCATCAACGCCATCATCATCCAAGACACGCCCGACCGCATTCCGATCTATCAGCAACTGATTGCTGCCCTCGATGTCGCCACACCCTTGATTGAAATCGAGGCCATGATCATCGACGTCAATACCAGTCGTCTGCAAGAGTTGGGCATTTCTTGGAACGCTGTCACTCGCGGAGGCGGTACGGCCCTGGGCTTTGGTAACGTCGACCAGGCGGCAGACAAGACCACCATTTCCGCATTCATCGGCTCGGCCGGCGCAGGTGCCAATCCGTCGACCGTCCTCTCCAACGCGTCCACTTATTTCATCTCCCGCCTGCGTTTGCTTGAGCAGCAGGGGGACGCCAGCATTCAGGCTCGCCCATCCATTTTGACCACTGAGAACGTGGGCGCCGTGATTGACTTGTCCGAGACCGCTTACATCCAAACCACGTCAGAGCGCACGGCGCTGGTCACTCCGATCACCGCGGGCACCACGCTTCGTGTGACACCTCGACTGACCAACCCCACCGATGACAGTGCCGTGCGCTTGTATGTGGACATTGAGGATGGCCAAATTCAGTCGGCTGCCACCTCTGGAGGTCTGCCCACGATCCGCCGTGGTGTGGTCAGCACTGAAGCCAGTGTGCGCAAAGACGAGAGCTTGCTGATTGGCGGCTACAACTCCGTGCAAACGGTCAAAGGCAAGGACAAGATTCCCATACTCGGCGACATTCCTTACCTGGGCGCCTTGTTCTCCAACGCCTCTGACCAAATTCAGCGCAGAGAACGTTTGTTCTTGGTACGGGCCAAAATCGTGGGTAACTGGACGTTCGCCCAGAACGCTGCCGAGGTGCCTAAAGACTTGCTTGCAAGCTCTTTGTCGCCGTTGCCAGTTTCCTCTGCCCAGATGGCGACGACGGGAGCGGTGGCATCTGCGCAGACATCCGCGGCCTCCGCATCTGCGCCCTTGCCCCAACCTTTGCCCACGGCGCATCCCGCGGCTGCCAAGCTCTCTTCAGCCTCTGCGATGGCTGCGGAGACGAAGGCTGTAGATGCCAAGACGCAAGCCGTGAGAAATGCCGAAGCGCGGCGTGTGTTGGAAAAGGAGTTGCAACGCGCAGAGTCCAAGCTCAAGCAGCTAAAAGCCAAGGCCTCACGCACCGCAGAGGACAAAGACAAAGCCGAAACTTCTGACATGAAGCGCGCCGTATCGCGTGCGCAAGCTGATGTGAATGCCTTGCGTCGAGAGATCGCGAGAATGTCTGGCGGCCCTGCCAATTCCGGTTCAACCTCGTCCCCACGCTGATTGATCATTCACATGCTGATCGGCATTTACGCCCCTGTAGGTCGAATCGACAACAGCTCCGCGTCCGCCTGTGAACGCGAGGTATCAGCCCTGTTGGAGTCGGGCAAGACCTCGCTGGTGCTGGACCTCAGCCAGGTCAGCTACCTCAGCAGTGCGGGCTTGCGAGTGTTGCTGATTGCAGCCAAAGGGTGCAAGGCCAAGGGTGGATCGGCGATGGTAGCCGGTCCTCAAGGTCCGGTGCTGGAGGTCCTGAAGATGAGCGGATTTGATCGGTTGCTGGGGGTTGCGAGCGATTGCGAAACTGCCGTCGCTGCACTCCAATCGTCGCATTGAGAGCGTTGACCTGTCCATGGGCAGCAGCCCCGTGTTGGAACTGCAGGCGCAAGCCACGCGCGAGAGCTGGGCGTCGTTGTTCTCTGCGTTGACCGCTTTTGCGCTGCATCGAAGCTGGAGCGCGAAAGTCCGGCACTCGGTGGAACTGTCGGTTGAGGAGTGGTTCGAAAATCTTGTCAGTCACGCCCACGGACCTCATCTGTGGCTGCGCATTGAGGACCTCTGCGACGAAGTGCACATGGAGCTGCGCGACGATGGTCCGGCCTTCGACCCCTTGGCCAAGCCAGCGCCCTCACTCGATCGCAGCCTCAAAGACACACCTAT
>CAZCJB010000015.1:16791-29861 GCA_964498795.1 uncultured Rubrivivax sp.
CTGCACCTGATGCGATCGTTCGCGCAGCGCATCACCTACGATCGACAGGGCCCCGAGAACTGCCTGCGTCTTGAGGTAGCCAAGAGCCCATGAAAAAGGGCCCGGTCAGGGCCCTAGTCGTGATCGCGATGGGTCAACTCGATCACATGTGGTCAATCATCACCTGACCGAAGCCCGAGCAAGACACCTGCGTGGCACCTTCCATCAGCCGTGCGAAGTCATACGTGACTTTCTTGCTCAAAATGGCTTTTTCCATAGAGGAAATGATGAGGTCCGCTGCAGCGGTCCAACCCATGTGGCGCAGCATCATTTCGGCCGAGAGGATCTCCGAGCCTGGGTTGACATAATCTTTACCCGCATACTTGGGCGCTGTGCCGTGCGTGGCTTCAAACATGGCCACCGAATCGCTCAGATTGGCGCCCGGTGCAATACCAATGCCGCCCACTTGAGCCGCCAAGGCGTCTGACACATAGTCACCATTGAGGTTGAGGGTGGCAATGACGGAGTACTCGGCCGGGCGCAGCAAAATTTGCTGCAAGAACGCGTCCGCGATCGAATCCTTGACGGTAATTTCCTTGCCCGTTCGTGGGTTTTTGAACTTGCACCACGGCCCGCCATCGATCAATTGGGCGCCGAACTCCCTCTGTGCCAGGCCATAACCCCAATCACGGAAGCCCCCTTCGGTGAACTTCATGATGTTGCCTTTGTGCACCAGCGTCACCGACGACTTGTCATTGTCGATCGCGTACTGAATGGCTTTGCGCACCAAGCGTTCGGTGCCTTCACGCGAAACAGGCTTGATGCCAATGCCCGAGGTATTGGGGAAACGAATTTTCTTGACGCCCATCTCCTCAATCAGGAACTTGATGAGCTTTTTGGCCTTGTCAGTCTCGGCCTCGTACTCGATACCCGCGTAGATGTCCTCAGAGTTCTCTCGGAAAATGACCATATTCGTCTTTTCCGGCTCCTTGAGCGGGCTGGGCACTCCCTTGAAGTACTGGATGGGGCGCAAGCACACGTACAGATCGAGTTCTTGGCGAAGGGCCACGTTCAGCGACCGGATCCCCCCCCCCACCGGCGTGGTCAGCGGGCCCTTGATGGACACCACGTAATCGCGCAGGATGGTCAGGGTTTCCTCGGGCAGCCAGACGTCAGGTCCATAGACTTTGGTGGACTTTTCGCCCGCAAAAATCTCCATCCAGTGGATCTTTTTGGCACCGCCGTAAGCCTTGGCCACGGCGGCATCCACCACTTTGATCATCACTGGGGTGATGTCAAAACCGGTGCCGTCTCCCTCGATGTAAGGGATGATGGGGTTGTCAGGAACGTTGAGCGAATAGTCAGCGTTGACGGTGATCTTTTTCCCGCCGGCGGGAACCTGAACGTGCTGATACATGGCTTGGGTCTGAACCTTGAAAGGGGTTATCGATCAAAACGGCTAAAATTCTACTTGTTGAGTCTGTCAACCAACTGACCGCATGGTCCGTTTGAGGGTCAGCCTTCCAGTTGGGGAAGGCGGATATATCAAAAACTTTCGAAAGGTAATTCCATGAACAAGATCCTGGCCGCTCTGATCGCCGCCGCTTTCTCTTTCGGCGCTTTCGCCGCTGACGCCCCCAAGAAGGAAGAGAAGAAGGCCGAGGCTGCTAAGCCCGCCGCTTCTGCTGCCAAGAAGGAAGAGAAGAAGGAAGAGAAGAAGAAGTAATCTTCTTTTCGAATTGGCTTCCTCCGGGAGGCCTTTTCCTGAAAATGCCCGGCTTGCCGGGCATTTTTCTTTTCTGGGGCTGCCCCTGAAACCCTAAAACCCACAATAAGCGGCCACCTCATGCCACACATCCTGACCTAGTGCAAACCCTGATCCTAGCGTCAGCAGCAAGCCGGCCAGGCGCACAGCTGCCGTCTGCAGGGTCGGCCGCCAACTCGCCCCCACCCGTTCCCAAATCCAAGGGGCCAATTGCAAGGGCAAGGACGAAATCAGGGCAAATCCGGCCATCGCCGTGGCGCCCACTGCCGGCGAATTTCCCAAGGAAGCTACCAACAGCGCCGATTGAAGCAAGCCACAAGGCCACGCCACCCACAAGGATCCTGCCGCCAGGCTCGCTCCCATCCCCTGCGTCCAGCGTCGGCCGGCCGGGAGCGAAACCCAGCGTACGGCGGCTTCTCCGTTCGGGCTTGCTGGGGTTGCTCGAAGCGCACGCACACGGCCCAAACCCGCCATCCATTGTGGCTGCCGGCCAGTGACGCACAGCCATACCCCCAAAACCATCGCCATAGCATGCAACAAACCCCAAAGTGGGCGCAACCATGCCGCCGTGTGGGCCCAGGCCCCCAGCGCCCCCACCCCCGCAGCCGCCAATCCACCCGCCAAGGCATAGCCCATAGCCCGGGTCGCCAAAAATCCTATGGCGCGCAGCGGGCGCCCCTCGGGTGACGGGCCCCACACCAGCGCTGCGCAGGTTGGCCCACACATGGCTGCGCAGTGTGGTATCCCGGCGAGCCCAAGCGCCGCCGCTCCCACGATCAAGGCCCAATCCATGGTGCCCCTTCAAATTTCGAGTGGCGCCCTCCTGCCGTTACACTCCGAGTCAATCTGTGACTGCCTTTCGATTGCCAGTGTCCACTGCCCCCATACGCCTGGAACCCCTGAAAGCGCATTGCTCTTCTTGCAATCTGCGTGAACTGTGCCTTCCAGTGGGTTTGTCCCACGATCAGGTCGACCGTCTGGACGAACTCGTCAGCACCCGAAAGTCTTTGACGCGTGGAGACTCTTTGTTTCGGGCCGGCGACGAATTTCAATCGCTGTACGCCGTGAGAACGGGTTTTTTCAAGACCTGTGTCACCTTGGAAGATGGTCGCGATCAGGTCACGGGGTTCCAAATGTCTGGAGAACTCTTGGGTCTTGACGGCATTGGCTCGAGCCGCCACGCTTGCGATGCCGTGGCCCTCGAAGACTCGAGCGTGTGCGTCATCCCTTATCAGCAACTCGAGTCGCTGTCGCTCGAATTGGTGGATCTGCAACGGGTCTTCCACAAGATCATGAGTCGAGAGATCGTGCGCGACCATGGGGTGATGTTGCTGCTGGGAAGCATGCGCGCTGAAGAGCGCCTGGCGGCCTTCTTGCTGAACTTGACGCAGCGGCTCCATTCCAGAGGGTTTTCGCAACGCGCGCTCATCTTGCGGATGTCTCGCGAAGAGATTGGCAGCTATCTGGGGCTCAAGCTCGAGACGGTCAGTCGCACGTTCTCTCGGCTCCAAAGCGAAGGGATCTTGGAAGTCAAGCAGCGAGAAATCAAGATCCTCGACCCCGATGCCCTTAAACGGCTGGTCAATAACAACTGCTGACCTCATCGCCGCTGGGATCCTCCTGTCCACCATCTCGCCTCAAAGTGGATACTAGTCCTGGGAACGGTAAGCTTCCTGAGCCAAGATCGCCGTGACCCAGCCTCCTATTGAAACCACGCCCCAGAACACGAAAAACGTCAATGAATAGACGGCCTGTCGCGACAGGTGCAGGGTGTCGTCAGAAGCGCCCATCAAAGTTTGTGGATCCACGACGGCAAAGACCAACATTTCCAACACCCCGGCCGTCACAAAGGACGGCCACAGCACGCTCAGTGCGCGGATGACGCGTCTCATCGCGGGGACCATGTGGCGCTACCGTTTGGCTGGAGCGAGCCCTGCGGTTGCCGCATGGTTTCGCCCCTGGATCGCGGGTCGCTCTTGATCCTGATCGGCCGCTTGGGTGACCACTGGGTCCGCCCCGCGTGCCGCGATCACGGCCGACGCGATCGAGGCCATCACCACCACCAGGGGCCCGGAAATCACCAGCCACACCATGCCATAGCGCCACCAAGGCAGCGTCGCAGATTTCTCGTCAGATTTCATCATTCACCTCGGAATCACGAAGGTTGATTTCTCTGTCACGACGGCCGTTGATCGGGCGTCTTGGGCATCTTGGGCGTTTTGGGCATCTCGCGCAATCACAAATCTTATGGGGTGAGCACCCGGCGTCAATTGACTTGCCGTTTGCGGCGGAATCTGCACGGCCACCGGCAGCCACCGGGATTGCGCAGGCTCCACCTCCAGCTCGTGTCTGCCGACCATTTGGACGCCAGGCAGCCCTTCGACATGCACTGTATACCGATGACGCGATTCGGTGGCGTTCATCACCAGCATTCTGTAGCCATTCTCAAGGCGTCCGTCTTCGACCAGACGCGCCAAGGTGCCACGATCGCGCACCACATCCACCTTGAAAGGCACCCGCAGCCACAAACTCAGCCCCACCGCGCCGATGATGAGCCACAACACGGCGCTGTAGACCAACACCCGTGGGCGAAAGACTCGCTTCCACAACTGGGCCGGGCTCCAATGCTGTGCCATGCTGTTCTGTGTGGCATAGCGCACCAGCCCCTGCGGATAAGACATCTTGTCCATCACTTGATTGCACACATCCACACATGCCGCACAGCCTATGCACTCGTACTGAAGACCCTTGCGAATATCGATACCGGTGGGGCAGACTTGCACACACAATCCACAATCAATGCAATCTCCGAGGCCCTTTTCGCGCGGATCGACTTTGCGCGATCGCGATCCTCGAGGATCTCCCCGCGCCTCGTCGTAACTGATGACCAAGGTGTCCTTGTCGAACATGGCACTTTGGAACCGCGCATAGGGGCACATGTACTTGCACACCTGCTCGCGCATCCAGCCTGCGTTGCCGTATGTGGCAAAGCCATAGAAGATGACCCAAAACCACTCCCAGGGTCCGAAGTCCAGGGTGAATGCTTCTGCCCAGAGCGTGCGTATTGGCGTGAAGAAGCCAACAAATGTGAACCCTGTCCATAGGCCCAACGCAATCCACACGGCATGCTTGGTGCCTTTGCGAGCGAACTTGTCGACGCTCCACGGAGCCGCATCCAGCCGCATCCGGGCCGTGCGATCACCTTCCACGTGATGCTCGACCCACATGAACAACTCGGTGTACACGGTTTGTGGACAGGCATATCCGCACCACAGCCGCCCGGCGACAGCAGTGAACAAGAACAATGAATAAGCGCTCACCACCAAGAGGCCGGTGAGATAAATAAAGTCTTGCGGGTAGAGCACCAGCTCGAAAATGTAGAAACGGCGATCGGCCAGCTCAAACAGAACAGCCTGTCGCCCATTCCATTGCAACCAAGGCAATCCGTAAAAAACCAGCTGGGTCACCCATACCAAGATCCAGCGCCAACGGGTGTAGAACCCTGAGACCGAGCGAGGATAGATCTTGGCCTGTTTTTGATACAGGGAGACGACCTGCTCTCGCAGCTCCCCATCGGTGCGCTCAGGACTGGGGGCAGAGGGCGCCGATACCGCCATTTATCGAGAGGCCACTGCTGTACCCTGAGACAGGCTCATGACGTAGGCTGCCAATACATGGATTTGTGCAGCCGTCAAACGGGATTCATGGGCGGGCATCACATTGGTCTTGCCATTGTTGACCATGGCCACAATGGCAGGTTCACCCCAGCCATGCAGCCAGATTTTGTCCGTGAGATTGGGCGCCCCCAAAGCCTGATTACCTTTGCCGTCAGGTCCATGGCAAGCAGCACAAGCCGCGAATTTGGGCTTGCCCAATTGGGCCGCCACCGCATCGTGGGCACTGCCCGACAGGCTCAACACGTAGTGCGCCACATTGCGAACATCCTCAGGCGACCCCACCGCTGCTTTCATCGACGGCATGGCGCCTGCACGCCCTTTGGTGATGGTTTCCTTGATGGTGTCATGGCTGCCCCCATAGAGCCAGTCATTGTCAGTCAGGTTGGGGAACCCCTTGCTGCCGCGAGCATCTGAGCCGTGACAAGCTGCGCAATTGTTCAGGAACAAGCGCTCGCCGATACCCATGGCGGCTGGATCTTTGATGAGGTCGACGGCCGACATCGAGGCGTACTTGCCATAAACGGTGTTCAACGCGGCGTGGGCTTCGTCCATTTCCCCTTGGTGCTGATTGGCGCTGGTCCACTTCAAGCTTCCTGCGTAGCTGCCCATCCCCGGATAGAGCGCCAGATACGCACCTGCAAACACCACCGTCAGCACAAAGAGGATCATCCACCAACGAGGCAGGGGATTGTTCAATTCGCGCAGGTCTTCATCCCACACATGACCCGTGGAGTTGTCATTGGCCATCACCTTGCGGCGACTGGCAACGACCAACAATGCCAAGCAGGCCACTAAACCTAGGAGGGTGACCACGGCCACATAGACCGACCATCCGTTGGAGACAAAGTCGCTCATTTGCCTGCTCCTCTTGAATCGTCATCTTCGAACGGCAGTTGAGCGGCTTCGTCGAAAGCGGCCAACCGCTTGCGTTGCCAGGTCCACACCACCAAGCCAATGAAGAGTGCGAAGCTCATCAGCGTGATGGCACTGCGCAGGTCATTGAGATCCATGTTCATGTCCCTCTCGTCTTACTTGGTCGCAGTGCCCAGCACTTGCAAATAGGCCACCAGCGCATCGAGTTCATTCTTGCCCTCCACGGCCTGCGCCGATTTGGCAATGTCCTCTTCACTGTAGGGAACGCCCACCACTCGCAAGGCTTTCATCTTGGGGGCCACATCTGTTGGCACCAAAGGCGTCTTCTCGAGCCAAGCGTAGGCCGGCATATTGGACTCCGGCACCAAGGAGCGAGGATCGGTCAAATGCAGGCGGTGCCAATCGTCGGAGTACTTGCCACCCACCCTGTGCAGATCAGGACCGGTGCGCTTGCTGCCCCATTGAAACGGGTGGTCGTAAACAAACTCGCCCGCTTTGGAATAGGCGCCGTACCGCAATGTCTCTGAGCGCAGCGGACGCACCATTTGTGAGTGGCAGTTGTAGCAGCCTTCGCGGATGTATATGTCTCGGCCTGTGAGCTCCAAAGCGGTGTAAGGCTTCAGGCCTGCCACGGGCTCGGTGGTCGAGCGCTGGAAAAATAAGGGAACGATCTCCACCAGCCCACCGATGGCAACCGCCACGAGGATGAGGACGATCATCAAGAAGTTGCTGGTTTCGATCTTTTCGTGACCGGCAGGGCTTTGATTGTGATGAGTCATGTCGTTGCTCCGGTGCGCCGATCAGGCGTGCGCTGCTGTCACTGCAGGAACGGGAATGCGGGCGGCGCGGCCGCCTCGAACCGTCATGACCACATTCCAGGCCATGATGAGCATGCCGAAGAGGTACAACAGTCCACCGCCAAGCCGGATCACGTAGAACGGAAAGGTGGCCTTCACGCTCTCCACGAAGCTGAACACCAAGGTGCCATCCGGATGGATCGATCGCCACATCAACCCCTGCATCACGCCAGCAATCCACATCGCGGCAATGTAGAGCACGATGCCGATGGTGGCGATCCAGAAGTGCAACTCAATGGCGCGCGTACTGAACATCTTCTTCTGGCCGTACATCCGGGGAATCAGGTGGTACAGGCAGCCCATGGAAATCAGCCCCACCCACCCCAGCGCACCCGAATGCACGTGGCCGACGGTCCAGTCGGTGTAGTGGCTCAGCGAGTTCACCGTCTTGATGGACATCATGGGACCTTCAAAGGTCGACATGCCGTAAAACGACAGTGACACGATGAGGAACTTCAATATCGGATCGTCACGCAGCTTGTGCCAAGCCCCTGACAGGGTCATGATGCCGTTGATCATCCCGCCCCAGCTGGGTGCGAGCAGCACCAAGGAGAACACCATCCCGATGGACTGCGCCCAGTCCGGCAAGGCCGTGTAGTGCAGGTGGTGCGGACCCGCCCACATGTAAGTGAAGATCAAGGCCCAAAAGTGAACGATGGACAGCCGATAGCTGTACACCGGCCGCTCCGCTTGCTTGGGAATGTAGTAATACATCATCCCCAAGAAACCTGCCGTCAGGAAGAAGCCCACGGCATTGTGGCCGTACCACCATTGCACCATGGCATCTTGCACGCCGGCGTACGCCGAGTAGCTCTTGGTCCATGACACGGGGATTTCGGCGCTGTTGACGATGTGCAGCAAGGCCACCGCGATGATGAACGCTCCGAAGAACCAATTCGCTACATAAATATGCCGCACCTTTCGGGTACCCACCGTGCCAAAGAACACGACCGCGTAGGCCACCCACACCACGGCGATCAAGATGTCGATCGGCCACTCCAATTCCGCATACTCTTTGCCGGTGGTCATGCCCAAAGGCAATGACACAGCGGCCAGCACGATCACCAGTTGCCAACCGAGAAAAGTGAACATCGCCAAGCCGGGCGCGAACAATCGCGTCTGACTGGTTCTTTGCACCACGTGGTAGGACGTGGCAAACAACGCGCACCCACCGAACGCAAAAATCACTGCGTTGGTGTGCAAAGGACGCAAGCGCCCGTAACTTAGCCATGGAATGCCAAAATTGAGCTCAGGCCAGGCGAGTTGGGCCGCAATCACGACACCCACCAACATGCCCACCACACCCCACAGGACCGCCGCCAGTGAAAACAGACGGACAACGTTGTCCTCGTAAGTCATCGGCCCAGCCGAAGGGGCTCTCGCTTCGTGACTCATGGATCTCCCTCTCCGGATGGACCGGCCGTTATTCACGGCAATAATTATTGAGGGCGATCCCTTTCGCTTCTTTGACATTCGTCAAGTGGACCCGCATCTGGCCGCAAAGGTTGCTCCCCTTCGCGCTCCAGATCCTCAAACTGCCCTGCGTGTACAGCCCAGCCGAAAACTGCCACGATGCCCAACACCAGGACGGCTGATAAAGGGATCAGCAGAAACAAAATGTCCATAAAATGGCTATTTTAATTCTTTTATTGAAGTAAATCGCCCGGCCCTTTGAGCATTCAACACCACCGCCGTCGAACTCGCTGCCATCCCCAAACCTGCAGCCCATGGGGGCAACCACCCCCACAGGGCCAGCGGAATGCAGGTCAAGTTGTAAGTCACGGCCCACCACAAGTTTTGGCGAGCAATCGTCAGGGCGCGGCGAGCACCCCGAATGGCCCACACCACACCCAAAGGGCTACCCGCCACCAACACCGCATCAGCCCCTGATTGCGTCAACGATGCCCCCTGCCCCATGGCGAATGACACATCCGCACGCGCCATCGTTGGCGCATCGTTCACGCCGTCCCCTACTACACCGACAGGGCTCACCTTCTGCTGAATCTGCATCAGCACTTGCAGCTTTCTTTCGGGGCTTGCACCCCAGACGCTGTGGGAAAGACCCAAGCCTTGAGCCACGGCTTGAACACGCTCGGCACCATCCCCCGACACGACCGAGGCCCCCACCCCCAGGCCCTTCAACGATGCCACCAGATTCACGGCCTCCGCATGGAGTTGCTCGCCCAGCTTGAAGACCGCCACGCCTTGGCCCGAAAGACCGAGCCACAAGTTACCCTCAGCCTCTGCCTCAGGGGCCGCCCATCCTTTGGGGCAGGCCCAATCTTGTCGACCTAAACGCCACGCCCGACCTCGAAGATCCACCGCCTCGATGCCTGCTCCTGGCACCTCCACGACGGGAGATCCTCCCATCACCGCGTCGCCAGAACCTTTTACATGGATCGACGCCAAGCCTGAGGACAAAGCCTGAGCCATCGGATGATGAGACCATTGCGCCAGACACATCGCCACTTCCAACACCTCCTGGCGATCCACGCCAGCCCACACGTTCATAGACTGCAAAGAGGGATGTGTCTGGGTCAGCGTACCCGTCTTGTCAAACATCACGTGGCGCAAGGCAGCCATGGGTTCGATGGCATCCAACCGTCTGAGCAGCACCCCGTGACGAGCCAAGCCCATTGCCAGTGCGGTCCACGTGGCGGGCAGGGCCAGAGACAGTGCACACGGACAAGTGACCGTCAACACCGCCACTGCCACCCACAAAGCGCGTGAGGGATCGACTGTGTGCCAGGCCCATGCAGCGCCGAACGCCAAAACCAGCACCGCCCCCAAAAAAGGGCCTGCCCAACGATCGGCCACGCGAGCGACCTCAGGCTTGAGGGTGACCGACTCGCGCATCAGCGCCACGATTTCGGCATACCGCGTGTCAGAGCCCACCTGCTCCACCACCATGTCGAAGGCTGAACCTTGATTCAAGCTTCCCGCCAACAAGCGCCCACCCTGGCATTTTTGTACGGGTGTCGACTCTCCGGTCATGAGCGCCTCACTGACCCAGGCCGACTCACTGCGCAAGATGCCATCGGCCGGCAATGCAGCTCCCATCACCACCCGAACCCGGTTACCCACCTCCAACTCATGCAACGCAACTTCTTCGGTGTGCTCATGCCCGTCATGATCCGTGTGCACCCGAAGCGCTGTGGCCGGCAACTCGCTCACTCGCGATTGAAGACTGTCTTCGGCGCGGTGGCGTGCGTGCATTTCCAAATATCGACCCAGCCACAAGAAGGCCAGAAACATGGTCAGCGAGTCAAAGTACACCGCATCGCCCAAGGGTCCGGTCGGCTCAAAGGTGGCCACGGTGCTGCCGATGAATGTGACTCCCAACGCCAAGGCGACGGGAACGTCCATGGACATCTGCGCTCTCTTCACCGCGCGCCAGGCAGAGACCAGGAATGAAGACCCTGAAAACCACAAGGCGGGAATGCTCAGCACCCAACTGCCCCAGTTGAGCAGTTGACGCAAATCGGGAGACAGTTCGTCGGGTCCAGCCACATAGCTGGGGGTGGCCATCATCATCACCTGCATGGCACAAAACGAGGCCACAAACAAACGCCACAAGGTGGAGCGACGCTCGTGTCGGCGCAAGGCTTGCCAAGACTCGGGCACGTCAGGCGATGCGGCATAGCCGGCTCGCTCTACCGCCACCAACAAGTCTTGTGCCTGGGCCACACGAGGATCCCACCGCACGGTGGCCCGTCGAGACGATCCATTGACGTGAGCGCTGTCCACGCCGTGCACGCCGAGGAGCGCACTTTCGATGGTGGGCGCACAGGCCGCGCAGTAAAGGCCTGAGAGCTGCAGAGAGGAAACAGCCCGCCTTTGTGGCTCGCGACCCACCCACTGCGTACAGAGTCGAAACGCTTCAGGCAAGGAATCCACAGCAGACATGGACTGCTCAGCAGGGGCTGGCTCCATAATGGTCGCTGGATTCAGATCCTTCAGTCCGGAAGATCCTTGACCATGTTCCACCTTGATCATCGTTTCATTTGCCACATGCGCACCGCGATAAGGACACCCCTGATGGCCGTGGTGGCAGCCCTTGTGGCCGTTTCGCCGAGCTTTGCACAGTCGGGACCACAGCCCAAACTGCCCACGGTCAAACTGTCGGCTGGCATGCACAACATTGTGGCAGAGATCGCTCGCACACCAGCGCAACAGCAGACCGGCATGATGTTTCGAACCGAGATGGCTCCCCACGAAGGAATGCTCTTCGTGTTCGATGAGACGGGACCCCGGTGCTTTTGGATGCGCAACACGCTGATCCCACTGGCCATCGCCTTCATCTCCGACGACGGGACCATCGTCAACGTCGCAGAGATGTCACCTCGGTCCGATGAGTCTCATTGCGCCAAGAAGCCAGTGCGGTTCGCGCTGGAAATGAACCAAGCCTGGTTCAGCAAACGCGGTATCAAAGACGGATTCAAACTGCGCGGCGCGCCGTTTGGAAGCTGATAGAGATTGCCGCGGGCCCGTTGGGCCCTCGCAATGACGGAGACGCGTCATTGCGAACGCTGCCTCGTCATTGCGAACGCAGTGAAGCAATCTCCCACCCCAGGCACCCCAGGGCCTGCCAGTAAACCTCGGAGGGTCAGGCGAAGTTTTTCGCCACGAAATCCCAGTTCACCAGCTTGTCCAGGAAGGTCTCCACAAACTTGGGACGCAGGTTGCGGTAGTCGATGTAATAGGCATGCTCCCACACATCCACGGTCAGCAGGGCCTTGTCGGCGGTGGTCAGCGGCGTGCCGGCAGCGCCCATATTGACGATGTCCAGCGACCCATCGGGCTTTTTCACCAGCCAGGTCCAACCCGAGCCGAAGTTGCCCACGGCCGACTTGACGAAGGCTTCGCGGAAGGCGGCGTAAGAGCCCCACTTGGCGCTGATGGCCGAGGCCAAGGCGCCGGTCGGCTCGCCGCCACCCTGGGGCTTCATGCAGTTCCAGAAGAAAGTGTGGTTCCAGATTTGGGCCGCGTTGTTGTAAACGCCGCCTGAAGACTTCTTCACGATGTCTTCCAACGCCATCGATTCAAACTCCGTACCCTTTTGCAGGTTGTTCAGGTTCACCACGTACGCGTTGTGGTGCTTGCCGTGGTGGAACTCCAGGGTTTCCTTGCTGTAGTGAGGTGCGAGCGCATCCAAGGCATAAGGCAATGCGGGCAGGGTGTGTTCCATGTTGAAGTCCTCGTGGTGAAGTCAGTCTTAAGGGCGAATTGTAGGCAGTCCTGGACAGCTGGCTTTGCTTGGCACATTGGCCACGCAATTTCAGGGGGGATTGGGAATCACCTCTTGGACCTGTGCCTGCACCCGCCCATCGGCCAGCACCGCCACCATCGACTGTCCTGTTGCCAAGGACTGGACAGAGTTCAAGGCTGACCCTTGCGTGTCCTCCAACCAGGCGTAGCCTCGCTGCAAAACACGCTGCGGATGGGCCATGGACAGCCGCTGGCCCACGGCGTCCAGCCGACGGGCTTCTGTCTGCAACGCGAAATGAAGGGCGCGCGACCCTCGCGATTGATAACTTTTCAGCAACTGTTCACGCCGTTCGCTGGACACAATGAGTCCTCGTTGCAGCCTTTGCGAGTTCGATCGCAGACGTTGCGACTGCACCTTGAGCAGTGCCGCCGGATGCCCCGCCCGGTGAGTCAGACGGTCGACACGTTGATGGGCTCGATCCAGGCTCCGGTGCAAGCAGGACAGAAGCTGTTGCCTCATCCCCCACAACTGCGCCAGGGTGTCCGAGCGCGAAGCAATGGCCAGTTCGGCCGCCGCCGTGGGCGTGGGCGCCCTGAGGTCAGCCACCAGATCACACAAGGTCACGTCCGTCTCATGTCCGACGCCGCAAATGATGGGCAGCGGGCTGCGACTCACCGCGCGCACCAATCGTTCATCGTTGAAGGCCCACA
>CAZCJB010000015.1:29961-34574 GCA_964498795.1 uncultured Rubrivivax sp.
GTCAAACAAGCCTTCAGCCTCGAGACGCGCCTTGCGCTTGAGGAATTCTTCATACAGCGCGCCCGTGCCGACCCGCGCCATGTGCTCCACCACCATCTGCAACTCGCCGCGAGGCTCGTACAGGGACAAGCGGCCGCGCAATTCAACCTGCTGCCCATCAGCGGGATCGAAGGTGACCGATTGAGCGGCTCGCCGGAACATGGCGCATCGAAGCAATCCGGGGGCCCCCTCGGCGTCTTTGAGCGAGAAGTAACAGTGGCCACTGGCGGCACGGCTAAATCCGGAAAGTTCACCTCGGACGGCCACACTGGCAAAGCGAGTGGCCAAGTGGTCTGACACGGCCCGCAAAAGCGCCGCCACCCCCCAGGCCATGGCAGATCCACGTCCTGCACCGGGCACCACCTCGCCGCTCAGCCCCGCCAAATCACGCGGAGAACTCCACAGGTCCGACAAATGGGTCCTTTCAGGCCGTTTTCGGCTCAAATTCACGTGTTGACATCATAACTTGATGTTTTTATTGCATTTTTCTCTGATCAAAAATTCACCAAATTGTCCAGACCCAAGGAAATCGGGCCTCTGCCTGACCCGCAATGGGGTTACCCACAAAGTTATCCACAAAAACAGTGGAAGACTCGGTTCAGACGCTGGTTGATGACCGGCCGTGACCGTGCAGGATAATCGCACGAATGAACCCCGGTGCCACCAGGATCGCTGACCACCTTCAAGCCCTTTGGTGGACGCCCAAAAGGCGGCCCGGGGCGACTTTTTTGTTTCTCCTGGGGCTTTTGCCCCTGTCGGCCTTCTACCGTGCGATGTGGGCCTGCCGCTCTTTGGGATTGCGGATCGGCGCGCTGCGCAGTCAACGCGCGCCGGTGCCCGTGGTGGTGGTGGGCAATTGGGTGGTGGGTGGTGCGGGAAAGACCCCCTGCACCATGGCCCTGGTGCGTGCCCTTCAGGCTCGTGGTTTCCATCCCGGGATCGTCAGCCGCGGATATGGCGGCTCCGCGGTGGGCGTGCGCGCGGTCCAACCGCTCGACGACAGAACCTGTGGGCAGGTCGGGGAGGCCGATGAGGTGGGCGATGAGCCATTGCTCATGGCCAAACGATTGGGCGTTCCGGTGTGGGTGGGCGCCAAGCGAGCTCAAGCGGCTCTAGCCCTGTGTGAGGCCCACCGTGAGGTGGACGTCTTGGTGTCTGACGACGGTCTTCAGCACGCGGCCTTGCATCGAGATGCCCAACTGATCGTGTTCGATGACCGCGGGGTGGGCAATGGCCACGTCATCCCGGCAGGGCCACTTCGACAACCTTGGAGCATTCACCCCCCGGCGCGCAGCATCGTGATCTACACCGGATCCCGTGTCTCCACACCTTGGCCCGGGCACTGGGTGCCGCGCCACCTGGGCGCGGTGGTCCGCTGGCACGATTGGAGCGCTGGCCACCTTGCAAAGGGGCAAGACCTGTGGTCATGGCAGTCCGAGCATGTTCCTGCGCACCAGAGCGTGGCTGCCGTGGCGGGCATTGCATCGCCCGAGCAGTTTTTTGCCATGCTCCGAGCAACTGGTCTGAGCCTCGTGGCCCACCCGCGCCCTGACCATGCCTCTGCAGACTCCATGGCCTGGCCCGAAGGAACCGGCCCGATTCTGATCACCGAAAAGGATGCCATCAAGGTGTCGCTCTCTGACCCGGTGACCGCGAGGCTGTGGGTGGTGACGCTAGACTTCGAGCTGCCGCAGGACGTGGTCTCTTCCGTGATCTCGCTCCTGGGCACCCCTGTTTCCTCGTCTGCCCAGCCATCCTCTCCCCTGTGACCCATTGGAGCCTCCCATGTCCCTGGATTCAAGGTTGATCAGCCTGCTGGTCTGCCCCGTGTGCAAAGGCCCGTTGCAACTCTTGCGTGAGGCGGATGCACCCTCCGCAGAGCTGATGTGCCCGGCCGATCGTCTGGCGTTTCCAGTGCGTGATGGCATGGCCATCATGCTGGAGTCAGAGGCTCGCAGCTTGGACAGAGACCCGGCCTCGCAGCCCCACCTGTCCGAGACACCGTGAGCGCGTACACACCCTTCACGGTGCTGATCCCGGCGCGTCTGGCGTCCACACGCCTGCCGCGCAAACCTTTGGCCGACATCGGCGGCTTGCCCATGGTGGTGCGCGTGGCGCGCCAGGCGCTGCAATCGGGGGCCCAAGGCGTGGTCGTAGCCGCCGACAGCCCTGAGATCGTGCAGGCTTGTGAGGCCCACGACGTGAAGGCCCTGCTCACGCGAATGGACCACCCCAGTGGCAGCGACCGATTGGCGCAGGCGTGCGAGCTCTTGGGCTTGCAAGGCGACGACGTCGTGGTGAATGTGCAAGGCGATGAACCCCTGATCGACCCGGCTTTGATTGCGGCCTGCGCACACGAACTCACCCGCTCGCCATCGTGCGTCATGTCCACGGTCGCTCACGCGATCGCCGACGCTGCCGACTTTCAAAACCCC
Organism: uncultured Rubrivivax sp.; assembly: GCA_964498795.1. Classification (GTDB taxonomy): domain Bacteria; phylum Pseudomonadota; class Gammaproteobacteria; order Burkholderiales; family Burkholderiaceae_C; genus Rubrivivax. The sequence goes on from CAZCJB010000015.1 coordinate 32,436, forward strand.
AATGTCGTGAAGGTGGTGCTCGACGCCCACCAACGTGCGCTGTATTTTTCGCGCGCGTCCATTCCCGCTTGGCGGGATGGCCCGCCCGGTACGTGGTCTTCCGATATGGCACCGTTGAGGCATGTGGGCTTGTACGCGTACCGCGCGCGGTTTTTGCGTGAGTTTCCGAGCTTGGCGTCGTCACCTCTGGAGCGTGTGGAGGCCCTCGAGCAGTTGCGCGTGCTTTGGCATGGCGAGCGCATTGCCGTGCACGTGTGTGCACAGGCGCCAGGAACTGGCGTGGACACGCCTGAAGACTTGGCGCGGGTGCGACACCTCCTGGGAGTTTCCTGAAAGCTCCAAGAAGGACTGGGGTGATAATGTGTCGACGCATCTACAACCGAGGCATGCGATGAGACTCATCCTCCTAGGCCCCCCCGGGGCTGGCAAAGGCACGCAAGCGGCTTTCATCTGCCGAAAGTTCGGCATCCCACAGATCTCCACCGGGGACATGCTGCGCGCCGCGGTCAAGGCGGGCACCCCGTTGGGCATCGCTGCCAAAAAGGTCATGGATTCCGGTGGCCTGGTCAGCGACGACATCATCATCGGCCTGGTCAAGGAGCGCATCACCCAAGCCGATTGCGCCTCGGGTTTTTTGTTTGACGGTTTCCCGAGGACCATCCCTCAGGCCGACGCGATGAAGGCCGCGGGCGTCAAGCTCGATGTGGTCCTGGAAATCGACGTCCCGGACTCGGCCATCGTGGAGCGCATGAGTGGTCGCCGGGTGCACGTGGCATCGGGGCGCACCTACCACGTCAAATTCACCCCACCCAAAGTGTCCAACCAGGACGATGCCACGGGCGAGGCGCTGATCCAGCGTGACGACGACCGTGAAGAGACTGTCTTGAAACGTCTGTCGGTCTACCACGCTCAAACTCGGCCGCTGGTGGAGTACTACGCAGCATGGGCCCAATCCGGTGACGCACAGGCTCCTCGCTATGCGCGAATCTCGGGCCTGGGCGCCGTGGATCAAATCACCGCCCAAGCGATCGCAGCGCTGGAGCATTGACATGGACATCAAAGGCAAAGTTTTTATCGTGACGGGTGGAGCCTCCGGCCTGGGTGAAGGCACGGCGCGCATGCTCGCGGCCGAAGGTGGCAAGGTGGTGGTGGCCGACCTGCAGGTCGATCGCGGACAGCAAGTGGCCACCGAGATCGGCGGTGTGTTCGTCAAGTGCGACGTCACCAGCGAGGCGGACGGACAAGCGGCCGTCGCAGCCGCGGTCCAATTGGGCAAACTCATGGGGCTGGTCAATTGCGCGGGCATTGCCACAGCCACCAAGACGGTGGGCAAAGATGGCGCGCACCCCTTGGCCATCTTCTCCAAAACGGTCACCATCAACCTGATCGGTTCGTTCAACATGATCCGCCTGGCCGCCGAAGCCATGTGCAAGAACGAGCCAGAGCGCACGGGTGAGCGCGGTGCGATCATCTCCACCGCCAGCGTGGCCGCCTATGACGGACAAATTGGACAAGCCGCTTACGCGGCCAGCAAGGGCGGCGTGGTGGGCATGACGCTGCCCATCGCACGCGATCTGGCTCGCAATGGCATTCGCAACATGACCATCGCCCCCGGCATCTTCGGCACGCCCATGATGTTTGGCATGCCCCAAGACGTTCAAGATGCCCTGGCCGCGGCCGTGCCCTTCCCTAGTCGCCTGGGCACCCCGCAAGACTATGCCAAGTTGGCCAAGCACATCTTTGAAAACGACATGCTCAATGGCGAGGTGATTCGTTTGGATGGGGCCATTCGTTTGGCTCCAAAGTGATTCCCACCCTCAGAGACACGCACATGACCTCTTTGCGATTTTTTGTCCGTCAACGGCTGGTGGCTGGCGTGGTGGCTGCAGGCGCCGTCAGCTTGCTTGCCGGTTGTGGGGCAACTGCACCCACCGTTTCAAGCGCAGCCAGCGCCGCACCGACACCAGCCACTCAGGCCCCCGCCTCGCCAGAGGCCAGCAAAACAGCCGCAGGTGCCGAGACCATCTGCAAGCGCGAAGTGGTGATCGGTTCGTATTTTCCGATCCGTGTGTGCAAAACGGCTGCGGAATGGGAGCGCGACAGCCGCGGCATCGAGCGTGCACAAGACGACATCGCACG
>CAZCJB010000016.1:0-10797 GCA_964498795.1 uncultured Rubrivivax sp.
AGTTCACGGGCCGTCATCCGCTTCCGGACCGTGTCCGCTTGGCGCAGTGGGTGGGCCAACTCGGGATTGTTCCTGGACGACAAGTCGTGACCTACGACGGCGATGGTTCGCCTTTCGCCGCACGGGCTTGGTGGCTGCTTCGATGGCTCGGGCATGAAGCCGTGGCCGTCTTGGATGGCGGCGTCGCCGCCTGGAGGGCCGCGGGCGGACCGATGGAATCCGGTCAAGGTGGGCGCTCAGCGCATGAGAGCCACGCACCTTATCCAGCGCATGCGCCTGCCATGCGCACCGTGGATGCCTCAACCCTGATGGCCGGCTTGTCGACCTCCCGCATCATCGATGCCCGTGCCGCCGAGCGCTACCGGGGTGACGTTGAGCCCCTGGACCCCGTGGGCGGACACCTTCCCGGAGCCGTCCAACGCTTTTTCAAGGACAACCTCCAGCCGGACGGACATTTCAAGTCGGCGCAGGCGCTGAAGGAAGGCTTTCTGGCCTTGGGTGCAGGGGCATCGATGCCCGTGGTGCACCAATGTGGCTCCGGCGTGACCGCGTGCCACAACCTGTTGGCCATGACCCACGCTGGCTTGTCGGGTGGCGTCTTGTACCCGGGCTCTTGGAGCGAGTGGTGTGCGGACCCTGCGCGCCCAGTGGCCAAGGGTTGACGGCAGTCAATGAAACCGCAACGGGTCTGAGCCACACTTTCATGCGAGGGAAGTCCCTCGTGTTGAAGGAGTTCGGCCATGGTCCAACGCATTCTGGTGCCCACCGATGGGTCCGACATTTCTGCCAAAGCCGTTCAAGCGGCCATCGATCTTGCACGCCTGTCTGGGGCCCAGCTGTTGGCCCTGAGTGTCAAAGAGCCCTTTCCTTACAGCGCCGTCTCCGAGATCCACCCGGTGGCACCTCAGGAGTTCTACGACAACCAGGAGCGGGTCGCCTCAGAACGTGTTCAGAAGGCCGTAGATGCCGCTCAAGCCGCCGGCCTGGCCTGCAAAGGCAGCACGGTAGAAGCCCTCCACCCTTGGCAGGCCATCTTGGACCATGCCAAAGCCCAAGCTTGCGACCTCATCGTCATGGCCTCCCATGGACGACGCGGGTTGAACGCCCTGTTGCTCGGCAGCGAAACGCAAAAGGTCTTGACGCACGGCAGCTTGCCCGTGCTGGTGGTCAAGTGACCAGACCCACCGCAGCGTCGCGTCAGGTCTAGTGCTCCGGTCTAGTGCCCCGGCCTAATGCCCCGGCCTAATGCCCCGGCCTAATGCCCCGGCCTAGTGCCCCGGCCTAGTGCCCCGGCAACATGCGCGTGGCCAGCACCACCAGGGCCAGACCTGCCGTCAACCACGCCACCTGTGACAGCGTCTCTCTCAAAGAGAGCCGCTGTTGCAACTGTGGCAACAAATCCGCCACGGCCACGTAGATAAAACTGCTTGAGGCCATCACCAGCAGGTAAGGGAAATATTCTTGCCAAGGGCCCACGACGAAGTAGCCCACCACACCCCCCACCACGGCCGCCAGGCCCGATAGCGCATTAAAAAGCAGGGCGCGCGAGCGTGTCAGGCCGGCATTGAGCAACACGATGTAGTCCCCCACCTCTTGCGGAATCTCATGGGCCACGATGGCCAGCGCCGTGACCATGCCCAAACGGTGATCCACCAAGAAGGCCGCGGCAATGATGATGCCGTCACAAAAGTTGTGGATGCTGTCCCCCATCAACACGCTGTAGCCGCCACGTCCGGCTTGCTCGGCATCAAATTCATGATGATGGTGGTGGCCATCCCCTTCATGGTGATGCGCATGCCGATACAGCTCGGCTTTTTCAAGCAGCCAAAAGAACAGCAGGCCCCCGAGCAAGGTCAAAAAAAGCCGCTGCGGGCCCACGGAGCTCTCAAAGGCCTCAGGAAGCACGTTGAGCAATGCGGTGCCCAACAACACGCCCGCCGACAGGCTGACCAACCCTTTCACGAGCCGGCCAAGCAAACTGACCGTCAGGGCCGCTGCAATCGTCACCGACAGCAGTCCTCCTGCCAAAGTCGCGATGACGATGTAGATCAGTGTCATGTCCATGGCCTGCATTGTGAGCTCAATGGGCCTCATCCCAATTCATGCCCACGCCCACTTCGGCCAAGAGTGGCACGCTCAAGGTGGCCACACCCGCCATCAACGCAGGCACTTCGTGCTGGACCCAATCAAGTTCATCTTCGGGCACTTCAAAGACCAATTCGTCGTGCACCTGCATGACGATGCGTGTGCGCTTGTGTTGCGCATCCAATGCGCCCTGCACGGCAATCATGGCCAGCTTGATGAGGTCTGCGGCCGTGCCTTGCATCGGCGCGTTGATGGCCTGGCGCTCCGCCGCACTGCGTCGAGGACCACTGCCACCTCGAATTTCCGGCAGGATGATGCGGCGTCCGAACAAAGTTTCCACATAACCGCGCTCTGCTGCACGTGCTTTGGTCTGCTCCATATACTGCTTGACGCCCGCAAAGCGAGAAAAATAACGGTCGATGTAATCACGCGCCGCCTTTTGCTCAATGCCCAGTGACTGCGACAGGCCAAAAGCTCCCATGCCGTAGATGAGACCGAAGTTGATGGTCTTGGCATAGCGCCGTTGTTCGGAGGTCACCTCGGACGGAGCGATGCCAAACACTTCCGAGGCCGTGGCACGGTGCACATCTTCGCCATGCGCAAAGGCACGCGTCATGCCCGGATCCGCGCTGATATGGGCCATGATCCGCAACTCAATTTGTGAGTAGTCGCAACTCACGATTCGGTGCCCAGGCGGGGCAATGAACGCCTCGCGCACCCGCCGCCCCTCGGGTGTGCGAATGGGGATGTTCTGTAAATTGGGCTCATTGCTGGCCAAACGCCCGGTCACTGCCACCGCCTGCGCGTAGTTGGTGTGCACGCGACCCGTGGCGGGGTTGACCATGAGGGGCAGCTTGTCGGTGTAGGTGCTCTTGAGTTTGGACAGGCCACGGTACTCCAGGATGCGCGCAGGCAATGGATAGTCGGTGGCCAACTCTTGCAGCACCTCTTCGTCGGTGCTGGGAGCACCGCTGGCCGTCTTTTTCTTGACAGGCAGGCCCAACTTGCCGAACAAAATCTCGCCAATTTGCTTGGGGCTGCCGATATTGAATGGTTGCCCCGCCAAGTCATGAGCCTGCTGCTCCAGATCCACCATGCGTTCAGCCAGCTCTCGGCTTTGCTGCGCGAGACGAGCTGCATCGATCAAGACACCCTGTCGCTCGACCCGCCCCAGGATGACGCTGGTGGGCATCTCAATCTGCTCGTACACATAGCGCAACTTCTCATCAGCCTGCAACTGCGGCCACAAGGTCTGATGCACCTGCAACGTCATCTCACTGTCTTCGCCCGAGTACTGGGTGGCTCGCTCGACATCGACCTGTGCAAAGGGTATCTGACCGGCCCCCTTGCCGCAGAGGTCCTCGTAACTCAAACCTTTGCGTCCCAGGTGACGATCGGCCAAACTCTCCAGATTGTGGGGCTTGTGCGCCTCTAGCACATAGCTTTGCAACAGGGTGTCATGGGCATACCCGTGAGCGGCGATGCCATGGTTGGCCCACACGTGCGTGTCGTACTTGATGTGCTGACCCACCTTGAGGGCCTGGGGGTTCTCCAGCCAAGGCCGCAAACGTGCGAGGACTGGCTCCATGGGCAACTGTGCAGGCGCGCCTGGCCCCTGATGCGCCAGGGGGATGTAGGCGGCTCGGCCCGGCTCCACCGCAAAGCTGATCCCGACAAGCCGTGCTCGCATGGCTTCCAGGGAATCGGTCTCCGTGTCCACCGCCACCAAGGGGGCCGACTCCACCACGGTCATCCAGCGCTCGAACGCGGCCATGTCCAGAATCGTTTCGTACTCGCGGGCCAGCACAAGGGCTGGCCGAGCAGGCACTGGGTCTTCCACCTGAGACGACAAACCCTGCGACGACTCCAACTCCCTGCGCCAAGACTTGAAGCCGTAGCGCACATAAAAATCCAGCAATCCTTGGCTGTCTTCGGCTTGCAGGGCCAGACCGTCCAGCGCGGGCCAACCCGGCATGTGGCCCGACAAGTCGCAGTCTGTCGCCACCGTGATCAGCCGACGCCCCATGGGCAACCAATCCAATGCCTTGCGCAAGTGCTCTCCCACCGCACCGCCGATGGACCCTGCATGGCTCATGATCGCGTCGAGCGACCCATGTTCCTGAAGCCACTTCAACGCAGTCTTGGGCCCCACTTTTTCCACGCCGGGCACATTGTCCACCGCATCACCCACCAAAGTGAGGTAGTCGATGATGAGTCGGGGAGGCACTCCGAACTTGGCTTGCACCCCCGCTTCATCCAGTACCTCGCCCGTCATGGTGTTCATCAAGGTGACCTCAGGGGTGACCAACTGGGCTAAATCCTTGTCACCCGTGGAAATGACCACCCGGTGCCCGCTGGCTGCCGCCACCCGCGCCAACGTGCCAATCGCGTCGTCAGCCTCGATGCCCGGCACTTCGAGCACGGGCCATCCCAAAAGACGAACCACCTCGTGAATGGGCTGGATCTGCCGCGCCAGATCTCCGGGCATGGACGGTCGGTGTCCCTTGTAGTCCGGGTACCAAGTGTGGCGAAAGGTGTCGCCTTTGGCATCAAACACGCAAGCGGCGTGGGCCGCTGGAATCTGCTCACGCAGGCGCTTCATCATGGCCACCATGCCGTGGATGGCACCCGTAGGCACCCCCTCGGGACCCCGGAGGTCGGGCATGGCGTGATAGGCGCGGTAGAGGTAGCTGGACCCATCCACCAACAACAAGGTGTGCGACGTGCTCATAGGCGTGATTGTGGGGCCTCAGGGCCAGCCGCAGGGTGCAGGCCGTAGAATGGGTGGATGAACTTCGGGTGGAACCGATCTCGTCGCGCGCTGGGCCGCCGTCGTCAAGCTGTTTTAGCGGCTGGGATGGCCTTCTTCACTTTGGCGCCAACACCCCTGCTCGCTGCCGAAGTCAAAGTCGATGGCCCCCCCGAGGCCAAGATGGAGCGCCTGGTGGGCGAAGACGATCAGGTGCGCATTGAAGAGCTGCGCGTTCGCGGCGAAACCCAGCGCATTGTGGTCAAGATCAAGGGCTCTGGCGGGCGCGAGTACGAGATCGTTCCTTCCACGGGAGCGGCCGACCCCTCGCAGCGCCTGAAAGCGCCTGCCGGTTCGGCCTTGTGGCGCCTTCTCACTTTTTAGCCTGAGTCGTGGCGGTCTATACCGAAGTCTCGGTGGAGCAGGCCACGCCGCTGTTCGCCTCCTTGGGCTTGGGGCCCCTGACGGACATGCGGGGCATTCGTTCAGGGATCGAAAACACCAACTACTACGTCTCCACGCCTCAAGGGCAGTGGGTGCTGACCCTGTTCGAGCGACTGAACCATGAGCAGCTGCCCTACTACCTGTCGCTCATGCAGCATCTGGCCAAGCATGGCATCTTGGTCCCGGCTCCTCAGGCCACGGCCGATGGCCGCCTGGTCCACACCGTGCTGGGCAAACCCGCCGCGGTGGTGACACGCTTGCCGGGAGGCCATCGCCTGGCCCCTGCCGCCACACACTGCGAACAGGTGGGCGAAATGTTGGGTCGTATGCATGAGGTGGGCCAAAGCTTCAAAGGGCATCAACCGCACCTGCGAGGTTTGGCCTGGTGGCACGCCACCGTCCCCGAAGTATTGCCCTTTGTTCAGGCCGATCAGGCCGCGTTGTTGCAGCAAGAACTCGGCTTTCAGCAAGAAGTGGCGCAGTCTGCCGCTGGAGGAGCGCTGCCGCGCGGCCCGATTCATGCGGACCTGTTTCGCGACAACGTCATGTTTGATGCCACCGCCGGCGAGGACCGCTTGTGTGGCTTCTTTGACTTCTACTTCGCGGGAACCGACACCTTGCTGTTCGATGTGGCCGTCTGCTTGAATGACTGGTGCATTGATCATGGATCGGGGCGCTTGGTGGAAGATCTGGCTCAACCCTTCATGAAGGCTTACCAGGCACAGCGCCCCCTTTCTGCGGCGGAGGCGCGCCTCTTACCCGCCATGCTTCGCGCCGCCGCCTTCAGGTTTTGGCTGTCACGGCTGTGGGACTGGTACTTGCCGCGCGATGCGGCGATGCTGGCACCCAAAGATCCGACACACTTCGAACGCGTGTTGCGCGATCGCATTCAAACGCCTTGGCATCCGGTGGGGTAGCGCTGCCATGCCACTCATCCTCAAGTCTGTCGCTCCCGCTCAAGGCCTGCGGTGGCTGCGAGATGGCGTGCGCCTGTTCCTGCGCCATCCTTTGGGGTTTTGCAGCATGTTCGCTGCGTTTCTTTTTGTGGTGATGGCAGGCTCATTGCTCCCCTTGGTGGGACCTTTGCTGACCTTGGCATCTCTGCCCTTGATGTCGTTGGGTTTCATGGTGGCGGCCGAGGCGGCATCCGCAGGGCGCCCCATCCATCCGGGGCTCTTTGTCAGTGCCTTGAGGCGAGACCCCACACGCACCCGGTCACAAATCGTGCTGTGTGTGCTTTACGGCGCCTTGACCATTGCCTTGATGCTTTGGTGCGATTGGATCGACGCCGGCGCCTTCGACAAGCTTCAGCGCCTCATGGCGCGAGCAGGTGCGCAAGAAGAGATCGATGCGCTGCTGGCCGAGCCTTCGTTCACCACCGCGATGGGCCTGCGCTTGATCGGCGCGACCCTGATTTCCATCCCCTTTTGGCACGCCAGCGCCCTCGTGCATTGGGGAGGCCAACCGCCTGCGCAGGCATTGTTCTCCAGCACCTTGGCCGTGTGGAGGGCCAAAGGTGCGTTTGCGGTGTACCTCCTGGCCTGGTGCAGAGCGCGCTCGGGATGTCCCATCTAGGAGGCGTGGTAGCCCTTCCGGGTGCCTTGACTTTGTCGACCATCTTTTACGTGTCGTTGATTTATCCGTTCAACGACAGCTTTGACGTTCGGCACACCGTCGTGTCAGCGTGACCTCACGGCAAGGGCGTCAACTTCGCCACAGCCAGCGCCAACCACTTCATGCCGTGACGACCAAAGTTCACCTGCGCACGCGCATCCTCCCCGCCGCCTTCGAGCGTCACCACCACGCCTTCACCAAACTTGTTGTGAAAGACGCCCTGCCCCACTCTCAAGGCAGGCCCCTTGGCCGATCCAGATGGTGCGGGGCCCTGGGAGCTCCCACTGACACTTACCCGACCCGCGCCCACCATGGTCGACAAGCCGCTGCCTCGGGCCCAGGCGGCTTGATAGTCGCGCGCATAGCCTGATCCAAATGCCGCCGTGCGCGGCGTGAGCCACTTGAGGGCCTCGTCAGGCAATTCGTCGAAGAAGCGACTGCGCACGTTGTAGCGAGTTTGCCCATGCAGCATGCGGGTTTGGCTGAAGCTCATGTACAAACGCTGGCGAGCCCGCGTGATGGCCACATACATCAGCCGACGTTCTTCTTCCAAGCCATCGGCATCGGACAACGAGTTCTCGTGCGGGAACAATCCCTCTTCCAACCCGGTGATGAACACGGCGTCAAACTCCAGCCCCTTGGCCGAATGCACGGTCATGAGTTGAACCGCATCTTGCCCCGCCTGGGCTTGGTTGTCGCCGGCTTCGAGGGCGGCATGGGTCAAGAAGGCGGCCAAGGGTGACAGCACCTCGCCACTGTCCACGTCGGGCAAGGACAACATCGGAGCGGTCTCGTCAACGGGCAAGCTCACCGCATCCTTGCCAAAGCCTTCTTGGGTCACGAACGCCTCAGCGGCATTGACCAATTCCTCCAGGTTTTCGATGCGGTCTTGGCCCTCTTTTTCGGTGCGGTAAAAGTCAACCAAACCACTGTCAGCCACCACGTGTTCGATGATCTTGCGCAGGGTCATGCCCTTGGTGGCCTCGCGCATGGCGTCCACCTTGGCATTGAACGCACTCAAATTGGCGCCTCCTTTGCCTGACACTGCCCCCGCGCTTTGCCACAAACTGCGGCCCGAGGCTCGAGCTGCGTCTTGCAGCAGCTCGATGGTGCGTGCCCCGATGCCGCGCGCCGGAAAGTTCACCACCCGCAAATAGCTGGTGTCATCGTGTGGGTTCTCCAACAGTCTGAGGTAAGCCAAAGCGTGCTTGACCTCGGCGCGCTCGAAAAATCGCAGGCCGCCATACACGCGGTAGGGCACACCGGCGTTGAACAGGGCACTCTCCAACACGCGACTTTGCGCATTGCTACGGTACAGCAGCGCGATTTCGCGACGCTCGGTACCCGCGCGGTGGAGTTGCTGCGCCTCTTCCAAAAACCATTGGGCTTCGGCGTAATCACTGGTGGCCTCATACACCCGAACGGGCTCGCCAGGGCCGGACTCCGTGCGCAGGTTCTTGCCCAAGCGACGGCTGTTGTTCGCGATCAAGGCGTTGGCCGCATCCAAAATATTGCCAGCCGAGCGGTAATTGCGCTCCAGCTTGATGAGGTGATCCACGCGGTATTCGCGCTCATAGTCGGCCATATTGCCCACGTTGGCCCCGCGAAATGCGTAAATGCTTTGGTCGTCGTCACCGACCGCAAAGACACCCTGTGCAGGCTGCGCACCCGGTGGCGCAAACATTTGCAGCCACCGATATTGCAAACGATTGGTGTCCTGAAATTCATCCACCAGCACATGGCGAAAGCGCCGACGGTAGTGCTCGCGCACACTCTCGTGATCGCGCATGAGTTCATAAGTGCGCAACATCAATTCGGCGAAATCCACGACACCTTCGCGATTGCATTGGTCTTCGTAACTCTGGTAAATCTCCACCAACCGCCGCGTCTGCTCGTCGCGAACCTCCACATCCTTGGGTCGCAGCCCGTCCTCTTTCGAGGCCGCAATGAACCAACTCACCTGTTTGGGCACGAACCGCTCTTCGTCCAAGTTAATGGATTTGATGACGCGCTTCACAGCCGACACCGTGTCCTGCGCATCCAAAATCTGAAAGCTCTGAGGCAGCTCGGCCAACTTCCAATGGGCACGCAAGAACCGATTGCACAAGCCGTGAAAGGTCCCAATCCACATGCCGCGCACATTCACCGGCAGCATCGTCGACAAGCGCGTCAACATCTCTTTGGCCGCCTTGTTGGTGAACGTCACCGCCAAGACCCCGGCTGGAGACACTTGCCCCGTTTGCAGCAGCCAGGCAATGCGCGTGGTGAGCACCCGCGTCTTGCCGGAACCGGCGCCCGCCAAGATGAGCGCCGGCTTGGGGGGCAGGGTCACCGCCGCCAATTGCTCGGGGTTCAGATGGCGCAACAGCCCGGCTGAGGCGCCTGAGGAGGCATCGCTCGGGTCGAGTTCGCCCAAGCTCAAAGTGTCTTGCATGCGCCCATTCTAGGAGGCGTCACCTCACCATGAACAGCCGCTCATTGGGCTCTGATCCGCGATAGAGGCTGCGTGGGGTGACTGGCGGGTTGGCCAACAAGGCGCACACGCCCCGGTCTGCGTGGTAGAGCGCCGACATCAACAAGGGCTCAGCGGCCTGCCCCAGGGGCTGTTTGAAGTCTTCGGCCACTGGGCAGGTGGGGGCGAGCCCTTCAAAGTAGCGCCCTTGCCCCAGAGCGTTGACGCTTTCAAAATTCACCACACTGAAGGTGCTGCCACATTGATTCACCGGCTGGAATCCCAAGGGCTTGCCACAACTCGACTCGCCCAAGCCCACCACCTGCACCCCCACACCACGCAAACCGTTCATCACCATTTCACTGGCCGAGCACGTGCGCCGACCTTGCAACACATACACGCGCTGCACGCCCAAAGCTGCCGTCGGTGCGGGGTTGCTCAGGCGCACCGTGCTGTTGTTGGCCGCCTGCAGGTCGTTGTAGCGCAGGGAGGCAAACACCTTGCCGGCTCCTGCGGCCCCAGCCACATAACTGCCGATGGTGTTGGCCACCGACACATAGCCCCCACCGTTGTATCGCAAGTCGAGCACCAACTCGCTCACCCCTTGGGCCTTGAAGTCCGCCATGGCCAGGTCCAGAGGCGTCAAGAGCTGATTGATCATGTCCTTCAGGACCAGATAGCCCACCTTCTTGCCTTGCGGCGTGGTCACCACCTTGGACATTGCCACCGGCGTCAAGTCAAACACCTGAGACTGCAGCTCCACGGTGCGATCTCCCGAAGTGTTGCGCAGCACCAAGGTCAGACCTTGTCCGGTGGACGTCGCGGTCAAGGCCGAAAAATCGTTGGCCGCGATCAGTTCAGAGGCGCTGCGTCCATTGATGGACAGCACCTGATCACCGCGCACGACCCCTGCCAACGCGGCGGGCGATTTCGCCTCTACAAAGCGCACATACAACGGCGCCGAGGGCAAGCCGGTCACTTCCAAACCCGCCACGCTGATCCCCCACCCCAGGCTCTGACCATCGGTGAAGAATTGGCTGTAAGAGACCGTGGGCTGAATATTGCTCCACTTGTCTGCAGGCCACACCATCGAAGACGAAGGCGCCGGATCCAGCGCAGGCACCGGGTCCCCGCCTGCATACAGCAGGGCCGAGAAGTACCCACTCACGCTGCCATACGGAGCGGGGTCGGGCCGGGGCGCGAGTCGATTCCAAAAATAAGACTGAGAAAAGTAGTCGCGCAACCACACATTTTGTTCGCTGGTCGAGCATCCGGAGGTGCCCCCGGACGAACTGCCTCCAGCCGATCCACCCCCTCCCCCTCCGCAAGCAGCCAACAAGGCCAACAGCGCCGCCGTCGTCAGCGCACGCATGGATCGACACCTGGTCACCGAGGAAACTCTCAACGCTTGCATCCCCAAAAGTTACCACGAGTGCCGGCGAGAAGGCTCGAC
>CAZCJB010000016.1:10897-33288 GCA_964498795.1 uncultured Rubrivivax sp.
CTCTCAACGCTTGCATCCCCAAAAGTTACCACGAGTGCCGGCGAGAAGGCTCGACCTACAATTCGCTCATGAGCGAACTCGCAAAATCCTTTGAGCCCGCGGCCATTGAGGCCCAGTGGGCCCCGAAATGGGAGCAAGGCGGTGCCTGCGTCCCCACGTTAGACCCAGCTAAGCCCTCGTTCAGCATCCAACTGCCGCCCCCCAATGTGACCGGGGTGCTGCACATGGGACACGCGTTCAATCAGACCATCATGGACGCGCTCACGCGCTATCACCGCATGAAAGGTGCCAACACCCTGTGGGTGCCGGGCACGGACCATGCAGGCATTGCGACGCAAATCGTCGTGGAGCGACAACTCGAGCAGCTTGGCCAATCCCGCCATGACTTGGGGCGCGAGGCCTTTGTCGAAAAGGTCTGGACCTGGAAGGAGCATTCGGGCTCCACCATCACCCAACAAATGCGCCGCCTGGGCGCCAGCGTGGACTGGGCCCACGAATATTTCACCATGGACGACAAGCTGTCCCGCGTGGTGACCGACACCTTCGTGCAACTCTATCGACAGGGCCTTATTTACCGAGGCAAGCGACTGGTCAGTTGGGACCCCGTATTGAAGTCAGCCGTCTCCGACCTGGAGGTCGAGAGTGAAGAAGAAGACGGCTCGCTCTGGCACATCCGCTATCCGCTGAGCGATGGCAGTGGCTCGCTGGTGGTGGCCACCACGCGGCCTGAGACCATGCTGGGTGACACCGCCGTCATGGTCCACCCCGAAGACGAACGCTACGCCGCCCTGGTGGGCAAGACCGTGCGCCTGCCTTTGTGCGACCGTGACATCCCCATCATTGCCGACGCTTACGTGGACCGCGAGTTCGGCACCGGCGTGGTCAAAGTCACCCCCGCCCACGACGTCAACGACTATGCGGTGGGGCAACGCCATGGTTTGCCGGCCATCGGCGTGCTCGACCTGGAGGCCAAAGTCAACGACCAAGCCCCTTGCGCCTACCGCGGCCTGGACCGCTTTGTGGCCCGCAAGAAGGTGGTGGCCGACCTGGACGCCCTCGGCCTGTTGGTCGAGGTCAAGAAACACCGCCTCATGGTGCCGCGCTGCGCCCGCACGGGTCAGATCGTGGAGCCCATGCTCACCGATCAATGGTTCGTTGCGGTGAGCAAGCCCGGGCCCGATGGCCGCAGCATTGCGCAAAAGGCCATCGACGCCGTGGCCTCGGGCGAGGTGCGCTTTGTGCCGGAGAACTGGGTCAACACCTACAACGAGTGGATGCGCAATATTCAAGACTGGTGCATCTCGCGTCAACTGTGGTGGGGCCACCAAATTCCTGCCTGGTACGGCACCGGTGGCGAGCTCTTTGTGGCCCACCACGAGGACGAAGCCCGCGCCCAGGCGCAAGCCGCCGGCTACACGGGCCCGCTGCAACGGGATGCCGATGTCTTGGACACCTGGTACTCGTCGGCACTGGTGCCTTTTTCCTCCCTGGGATGGCCCGCCAAGACGCCTGAGCTGAGTCTCTTCTTGCCCTCCAGCGTGCTGGTCACGGGCTACGAAATCATTTTCTTCTGGGTCGCCCGGATGATCATGATGACCACGCATTTCGCAGGCAAAGTGCCCTTCAAGGATGTCTACATCCACGGCATGGTGCGCGACAGCGAAGGCAAGAAGATGAGCAAGTCCGAGGGCAATGTGCTGGACCCCGTAGACCTCATCCAAGGTGTCGACTTGGACACCCTGGTCAAGAAGAGCACCACGGGCCTGCGCAAACCCGAAACCGCGCCCAAGGTGGCCGCACGGGTAAAAAAGGAATTCCCACAGGGCATGCCGGCCTATGGCGCAGATGCCTTGCGCTTCACCATGGCCAGCTACGCCAGCCTGGGGCGCAATATCAACTTTGACACCAAGCGATGCGAGGGCTACCGAAACTTCTGCAACAAGCTGTGGAACGCCACGCGCTTTGTGCTCATGAACTGTGAAGGTCAGGACTGCGGCCTTCAGGGGCACGGGGCTGGTGAGTGCGTGCCCGGTGGCTACTTGTCGTTCTCGCAGGCCGACCGCTGGATCACAGGCGAATTGCAGCGCGTCGAGGCTGCGGTCGAGCAAGGCTTCAAAGAGTACCGGCTCGACCTCGTGGCGCAAACCGTCTATACCTTCGTGTGGGATGAGTACTGTGACTGGTATTTGGAGATCGCCAAGGTGCAAATCCAGCAAGGCGACGCGTCAGCTCAACGCGCCACCCGGCGCACCTTGATCCGGGTGCTCGAAACCATCCTGCGCCTGTTGCATCCACTGACCCCCTTCATCACCGCCGAGTTGTGGGAGCGGGTGGCCCCTGTGGCGGGCCGCAAGCCGGCCAGTGACACCCTGGGGGTGATCGCAGCCCCCTACCCTCAAGCCCAACTGGAGCGGGTGGATGCTCAAGCCGATGCCTGGGTGCTGCGCTTGAAGTCGCTGGTGGCTGCCTTGCGGGCCTTGCGGTCCGAGATGAATCTGTCGCCGGCACAACGCATGCCGGTGCTCGTGCATGGCGCAGAGAGTTTTGTCCAGGAAGCGTCGGCTCTCTTGCAGGCGCTGGCCAAGTTGAGCGAGGTGCGCGTGCTGAGCCGCGAGGCTGATTTCGTCACGGCCACGCAGAATCTGCCCGTGTCAGTCGTCGGCGAGACCCGCTTGGCCTTGCACGTGGAGATCGATGTGGCCGCGGAGCGCGAGCGCTTGGGCAAGGAAATCGCTCGACTGCAAGTGGAAATCGACAAAGCCCAGACCCGTCTGGGCAATGAGAGCTTCGTGGCTCGCGCACCCGCGGCCGTGGTGGCGCAAGAGCGCGAGCGCCTGCAAGGATTTACGCAAGACCTTGAGCGCATGCAAGCGCAGTTGAGCCGGCTCGCCTGACCCCAGGGCGCAAACATGCCAAAATCCTTGGCATCCCCACCATGAATTCGCGGAACCTCCCCATGCTGGTCAAGAAAGCCATCTTCCCTGTTGCCGGCCTGGGCACGCGTTTCTTGCCGGCCACCAAGGCCCAGCCCAAAGAGATGCTGCCCGTGGTGGACAAGCCGCTCATCCAGTACGCCGTAGAAGAGGCCTATGCCGCCGGTGTGCGAGAGATGATTTTTGTCACAGGTCGCCACAAACGCCCCATCGAAGACCACTTCGACATGACCTTCGAGCTCGAAGTGGCGCTGGAGCAGTCGGGCAAACAAGAGCTGCTCAATGTGGTGCGCAGTGTCAAACCCGACGACATGGAGTGCATTTATGTGCGTCAGGCCCAGGCGCTCGGTCTGGGCCATGCCGTGCTGTGCGGCCAGCGCCTGGTGGGCAATGAGCCCTTTGCCGTGTTGCTGGCCGATGACCTGATGGTGGGTCAGCCCCCCGTGCTCAAGCAGATGGTGGACAAGTTCGCCGAATGGCGCGCCTCCATCTTGGCCGTGCAAGAGGTGCCTCTGGAGCACACCCGGCGCTACGGCATCGTCGACGGTACGCCCGTGGGAGACCGGCTGGTCGATATCAACCGCATCGTCGAAAAGCCTGCACCCGAAAACGCACCCTCACGCCTGGGGGTGGCTGGACGCTACATCCTCACTCCTGGGGTGTTCCATGAAATCGCGACTCAGCCTCGAGGCGTGGGCGGGGAAATTCAGTTGACCGACGGCATCGCCGCGCTGCTGCGCCGCGAAAAAGTGTTTGCCTATCGCTACGAAGGCAAACGCTATGACTGTGGGAGCAAAGAGGGGTTCCTAGAGGCCAATATCGAATTGGCCCTGGACCATCCCGTGCTGGGCTCGGGCTTTCGAAGCTATCTCAAGTCACTGAGCCTGTAACAGGGGCACAGCCACCGATGGCCTCAGGAGGCCTCAGGCGCTCCTCAGCGTCGCCGCAGATAAAACTCGTACCGGCCGTCTTGCGTGGTTTGCTGGACCAGTTCGTGCCCGGTTTGTCGGGCAAAAGCTTCAAAGTCTCGCAGCGACCCCGGGTCGGTGGCCATCACCTTCAAGACCTGACCGCTGGTCATGTCGTTCAGCGTCTTCTTGGTCTTGAGGATGGGCAAGGGGCAATTCAGTCCACACGTGTCCAGTTCTTTGTCAGCTTGCACAGTCATCGGATTCACACTCAAAAAAAATCTCAGGGGCGCTCCATGAACACCGGCTCATGGCCTCGCGATCGCAAAAAGTCGGCCAGGGCATAGCCCGTGCCCGCCGGCCAACACTTCACCTCTTCGGGTCGCATCAGGCGGTAGTCCACCAACTCTGGCGACAGCACAATCTCCCCATGGGCCACCACATGGTAGGCCACGATGAGCTGATTCATGCGCTGGAAATCGTACACGCCAATGAGCTGTGTCGAAGTGACCGTGAGTGATGTCTCCTCCAACACCTCACGGGCAATGCCCGCTTGCGGAGTCTCACCGGCCTCCATGAAGCCCGTGATCAGGGCATACATCTTGCCCGACCACGCAGCGTTTCGGGCCAGCAAAATGCGGCCTTCGCGATCGGCGCATTCCACCACCGCAGCCAACACGGGCACGGGGTTGTTCCAGTGGGTCCAACCACAAGCGGCACACCGCAAACGCTGCTTCTCGCCGCCATCTTCCAGGGCATTGAGCCACACCAACGGCTGCGCGCAGCTGGGGCAATAGCGCATCTCGTGCCGGATGGGGTCGTTCATGACGGTCTCAGGCCGGGAAGACGCCCGTGGAGAGGTAACGATCGCCGCGGTCGCACACCACGAACACAATCGTGGCGTTTTGAACTTGGCGCGCGAGCTGCAAGGCGACCCAGCAGGCGCCCGCGGCTGAAATTCCCGCAAAGATTCCCTCTTCACGGGCCATGCGACGTGCCATGTCCTCGGCATCGCTTTGAGACACGTACACCAGCTCATCCACCCCTTCAGGGTTGTAGATCTTGGGCATGTAGGCCTCAGGCCACTTGCGAATGCCAGGGATCCGAGAGCCCTCGCTGGGTTGAGCGCCAATGATGCGCACGGCCGGGTTTTTTTCTTTTAGATAGCGGCTCACCCCCGTGATGGTGCCGGTGGTCCCCATGGCACTCACAAAGTGCGTCACCTGGCCGGCCGTGTCCCGCCAAATCTCTGGTCCCGTGGTTTCGTAATGAGCGCGCGGGTTGTCCGCATTGGCAAACTGGTCCAACACCACGCCCTTGCCCTCCCGTTGCATCTGCTCGGCCAAGTCGCGCGCGTATTCCATGCCTCCCGACTTCGGCGTGAGAATCAACTCCGCGCCATAGGCACGCATGGTCTGCGCCCGCTCAATGGACAAGTCCTCCGGCATGATGAGCACCATGCGATAGCCCCGCACGGCGGCAGCCATGGCCAGGGCGATGCCCGTGTTACCCGAGGTGGCCTCAATGAGCGTGTCTCCTGGCTTCACCTCGCCCCGCTCCTCGGCGCGACGGATCATGCTGATGGCGGGCCGGTCTTTGACGGATCCTGCCGGGTTATTGCCTTCGAGCTTGCCCAACAAGACGTTGCCCCGATCAACCCCATCTGCTCCGGGCAAACGCGCCAACTGCACCAACGGCGTGGCGCCAATCACGTCTTCGACGGTTTGGTATGAAGGCTGCATGTCCAACTCCTGCACTCAGGATTGTCGCAGGAGTGTGCGGGCCTACCGCGCAAGGGGTGAACTCATGCGATACTCACGCCTTCACCGCAGCCGGACTCCCGGCTTGCCGCCCGAGTGACGAAATCGGTAGACGTAGCGGATTCAAAATCCGCCGCCGCAAGGCGTGCCAGTTCGAGTCTGGCCTCGGGCACCAGGTGCAAGGTGGCCCTTACCGCACGCAAATGAACTTCAGTTCTCGGCACTGCACCTCTTGAGGCGTGCGCACCGGGCTCGGGTTGCGCAAATCCGGTGCGAAGATCAGGTTGCCTGCCAAGGCCCACATCTCTCGGCCCAGCGTGATCCCGCCGTTCCAGTCTCCCAAGATGTTCAGGTAGTCGTACTCTTCGGGGGTGGGCAACCGGGCACTCATGGCCTTGCAGGCCCGTTCAGCCTCCACCGCCGATGGCGCTGTGCAGACCACTCCACCTGGCGTGCCCAGCAAGGTGAGCCGCCGGTTGCCCATGGTCACCGTGGTCGGGAATTGAGTGGACTGAAACTCACGCAGCAGCTGGTGAGCCAAATCAGCGACCACCACCTCCAAGCGTCCACCCGAATTGAAGCTGTAGGACTTGCCGCTCTTCAATTCCACGTGAACGGTCACCAGCAAATCGCCCGCGCAACGGGGCGCGTAGGAATAGGTGCCCCAAATCAACCCATTCAAGCGAGTGAGTTGCTCACGTGTCAAAGGGCCTTCTTGCCCCGGTCGACGGACATTGGCCACGACCTCATTGAGACCCTAGGCGTGTGAGAACGACAGCATCTGCCTTTGGGGCCGGATCTCGCGATACAGCCGATCCACCTCCGCCTTCAGATTCCCACCCAAAGTGATGTCCATCCCGCCCGGCACCGAGGCCAACTGCCGGTTCTTGTCCACCAAAGTGTCCACCGCCGTCATGAGGTGGGCGGCATCAGCCGCCTTGGCGCCCGCACGCAAGAATTCGGTGATCCCCTCACTCATTTCTTTCACCTGCGCCGACCGTGAGCGGCCGTAAGCATCTTGGTATTGACACAGATCTTGCCCGCGCACGAAGGGGATGGTGGGCCAGACCTGCAGCGGTTCGTGGGCCAGCGCGAGCGTGCTCAGCCAAGCCAAAACCGCACCCCGCGTCGCTTGTTTGATGTTCATAGAAAACATTGTGTCTCAAACGCCCAACGAATCCCTGACGATCCGGTGCGGGATGCCCCCTGGACTGGAGCCCGCCCAGTTCATGCTTAAATTCAGGCCATGCCTGACATGCCACCTGCCACCAAGGCCATCGTACTGACCTGCGTGGCCCTGTTCTGCCTGAATGTCTTCATGCCGCTGGACATGTGGTTCTCACTGTGGCCGCTGTCGAGCTCCCACTTCAGACCTTGGCAATTGGTCACCTACAGTGTCTTGCACGGCGACACCTGGCATCTGTTTTTCAACATGCTGGGGCTGTGGATGTTCGGCTCCGAAATCGAACGCATTTGGGGGCCCAAGCGCTTCGTGCATTTTTTGCTGGCCAGCCTGCTGGCTGCTGCAGTGGCTCAGCTGCTGGTGGGTGTTATCACACGATCTCCCGTGCCCACCGTGGGGGCTTCAGGTGCGCTTTATGGGCTGTTGTTGGCCTTTGCCATGATGTTCCCCAACCGCACCGTCATGCCCTTGTTTCCACCCATCCCCATGAAGGCTCGGACCTTTGTAGTGGTGTTTGGTGTCATCGAGCTAGGTTTTGGCTTGTTGGGGTCCACCGGCATCGCCCATTTCGCACACCTCGGCGGCATGTTGGGAGGATGGCTCATGATTTCTTACTGGCGGGGGCGGGGTCCCTTCGGCCGTCGTTAGGTTCCGATCTTGGGGGTTGCGAGACGGCAGCGACCGCGGCATGCTGCACGAATGAAGGCATTCGTGAAAGCCCTGCTGCTCACTTGCTGGCTGCCCATTGCCGCCTGGGCTCAAACCGCCCAGGTGTCAGATCTGGCCAAGACCCTTCAGCGGGCTCACGAGTCCGTCTTGGGCGTCCGGGCCTTGGCCATTGCCGATGCACCCTCCATTGCATCGCTTGGCCAACGGCGCGAAGGCTCGGGCACCGTCATCGGCGAGAACCTCGTGGTCACCATTGGCTATTTGGTCTTGGAGGCTGAACAGGTGGAGTTGTTCGACAGCCAAGATCGGCACTGGCCCGCCCGCGTCCTGGCCTACGATGTGGCCACGGGCCTGGCCTTGCTGCAGTCTCTCACCCCCTTGGGCCTCGCCGCTGCCCCGCTGGGTCATTCTCTGGACCATCCTGAAGAAGAACCGATGATGATGGTGAGCGGTGGGCCCGAAGGAGAAGTCGGGATGTCTCACCTCATCGCTCGACGCAGCTACTCAGGCAGTTGGGAGTACCACATCGAAGGTGCGCTCTATGTGGCGCCGGCGCGGTCCGACCATTCCGGCGCGGGTCTGTTCAATCAACGGGGTGAGCTTTTAGGGGTGGGCTCCTTGGTGGTGCCCAATGTGGGCAATCAAACACGGCCTCGGCAAAACGTCAACGTTTTTGTACCCGTGGATTTGCTGCGCGCAGCCCTTCCCGACATGCGTCAAACCGGGCGCAGCGCGGCGAGCCATCGGGCTTGGCTGGGCATGCACTGCACCGAGAGCGTGGCGGGCCTGCGCATCATCCGCATCAACGATGACAGCCCGGCCGACGTGGCGGGGTTGTTGGCAGGGGATCGGGTCGAGCGCATCGACGGTCAACCGGTCAGGGCCTTGGGAGACCTGTGGCAGGCCCTGTGGAAAGGTGGGCCCGCGGAGCGGACCGTGGTGCTCGACATCGTGCGCGATGGTGAACGCTTGTCGGTGCCGGTGTTCACGGTCGATCGCATGAAAGTCCTTAAGCGGCCGGAGGGCGTGTAAGGTCAGCGCCACGCTCTAAGCTGAGAGCCGACTCAGCCGTGCTGCAGGCCTTCCCGCACCGTGGGGTAGCGCAAGGTCACCCGCAGCTCGCGCTTGAGGCGCTGGTTTCGCAGCCTTCGCGATTCACTCATAAAACTCATCGCCATGGGGGACAGCATCTCCTGGGCCTGCACCCGCGAGATGCGAGGCGGCCGGGGCAACCCCGTCAGGTCGGCCGCCAGGTCAAAGTACTCCCCCATGCGCAGGTCTGAGTCGTCCACGGCATGCACCACCCGTTGGGGCTTGCCCCGCATCAAGGCTGCGATGCAGGCACGTGCCAAATCGTCGGCGTGGATGTGGTTGGTGAAGACATCGTCTTCTGCGCACAAGGCGGGCATGCCCCGGCGCAAGCGCTCTCTCGGGTCGCCCCCTGGACGGTTGCTGGCGTAGATGCCCGGCACGCGCAACACCGTGGCTACGCATCCCGTGCCACGACCAAAGTGGCGTACTCGGGCCTCGGCATCACATCGACGCCCTGCCCGGTCGGTGAGGGGACGCACCGCGCGGGTCTCATCCACCCAGGCACCTCCGCAATCGCCATACACGCCCGTGGTACTGGCGTACACCAGTCGCCGTACCCGAGTGCCTCGACGCAGCGCGCTCAACAGTGCACGCGTGCGCGTATCGCTCGACCCCGCACCAGGGGGAGGGGCCAAATGCAACACGGCATCGGCCAGTCCGGCCAGGCGGCCCAGCGTGGCGGGGTCATCCAGGTTGCCCACCAAGGGTTTGGCGCCGGCATGGCGGAGCTCTTCACATCGGCCAGGCGACGAGGTCAGGGCCAGGACCTTCCAAAAGGGCCCCAGACACTCGATCACCCGCAATCCAATGTCTCCACACCCCACAATTAACAGGGTGGGTTGGCGAAAAACACGGTGCGGGTGCATGGGTGAGCTTTGTCGGAGCACAATGGAGGCTGTAGGCGATGTGCCCCATTCTTTCACGTGTCATGAGTTTACAAGTCACCCTGGTCCCCTCTCAACGCACTTTTTCCGTCGAGCGTGACGAACCCGTGCTGGCTGCAGCCATTCGTCATGGCGTCGGCATGCCCTATGGATGCCGTGATGGCGCGTGCGGCTCTTGCAAAAGTCGACTGGTTGAAGGCCGCGTCATTCACGGCGCTCACCAAACCAAGGCTCTGTCCGAGGCCGATGAGGCCAGTGGCCTCATCTTGCCTTGCTGCGCCACGCCCCAAACCGATTGCGTCATCGAGGCACGCTCGGTGCCCGCAGCGGGTCAATTTCCCATTCTCAAGCTGCCCAGCCGCGTGCTCAGCATCGACAAGCCCGCCGCCGATGTCGCCCTCGTCAAGTTGCAGCTCCCGGCCACGCAAAACCTGCAATATCGCGCGGGCCAATACGTGGAATTCATCCTGAGAGATGGCGCTCGGCGCAGCTACAGCATGGCCAATGCGCCCACCCGTTTGGGCGCGCCTCCGGCCATCGAGTTGCACATTCGGCACCTGCCCGGAGGCCGCTTCACCGATCACGTCTTCGGGGCGATGAAAGAAAAAGAGATCTTGCGCATGGAAGGTCCTTTCGGGACTTTCTTCCTGCGCGAAGATTCTCAAAAGCCGATCGTGATGGTGGCCAGTGGCACTGGCTTTGCCCCCATCAAGGCCCTCATCGAGCACATGCAAGATGGCGGCCTGCAACGTCCCACGGTGCTGTATTGGGGATGCCGCAGCAAAGCCGATTTGTACCTGCACGAATGGGCCGTGGAAGCCTCCCAGGCCTTGCCCTGGTTGCGCTATGTCCCCGTCCTCAGCGAGGCCAAACCCCAGGATGCGTGGACTGGACGCACCGGCTTGGTCCATCACGCGGTCATGGCCGATTGGCCAGATTTATCGGGGCATCAGGTGTACGCCTGCGGCGTGCCCATCATGGTGGAGTCGGCGCAACGCGATTTTGTCCAACGCTGCGGGCTACCCGCCGAGGAGTTCTATGCCGACAGCTTCACTTCGGAAGCCGACAAGGCCTTGGGAGTTTGAGATGCGCGCATGGCTGAAGCGATGGGGCCTGGGGCTGGGATGTGTCTTCGCGATGGGCGTCGCGGGGGTCCCCACAGCCATGGCCCAGTCTGCTGGCAAGGTCATCCGGCTGGTGGTGCCTTACCCGCCCGGTGGACCGTTGGACGTCGTGGCCCGGGCACTGGCCGACAAGGTCAAGGACAGCTTAGGTCTGGTGGTGGTGGAAAACAAACCCGGTGCAGGCGGCAACGTCGGCGCGGACGCCGTGGCCAAGGCAGCCCCCGATGGGCAAACGCTGGTCATGGGCGCGGTGGCCACCCATGCCATCAACCCTTGGCTGTACGCCAAGATGCCCTACGATCCCGTGCGCGACTTCACACCCATCACCTTGGTGGCCCAGGTCCCCAACGTCCTGGTCATGAATGCCCAAGCGGCAGAGAAGCTGCACATCAAATCGGTCGCCGATCTGGTGGCTTACGCCAAGCAAAACCCGGGGCGGCTCAATTACGGCTCAGGCGGCAATGGCAGTGCCGGACATCTGGCCGGTGAAATGTTCAAGGCCCAGGCCGGGCTTTTTGTGGTCCATATCCCCTACGCCGGAGGCCCGCCCGCCCAGTTGGCGCTGGTGAGTGGGCAGGTCGACTTCAACCTCGACAATTTGGCCGCCGCCTCCACCAACATCCGTTCGGGCAAGTTGAAGGCGTTGGCGGTGACCACCGACAAGCGCAGCAGCGCCATGCCCGAGCTCCCCACCGTGGCCGAAGCCGGAGCCACCCTGGGCTTGAAGCAATTCGATATTGGCACCTGGTTTGGCTTGTTCGGGCCCGCCAAGATGCCCGCCGAGGTGACACAACGGCTCAACAAGGCCTTTGTCGAGGCGCTGGCCTCGCCCGAGCTGAAGGCCCGTTTGAGTGGTCTCATGGCCGAGCCTGCACCCACCACGCCCGAACAGTTCGGCTCTTTCATCAAGAGCGAACTCGCCAAGTACGAGCGCTTGGTCAAGCTCAGTGGCGCCAAGGTGGATTGAATGAGGGATCAGCGTCGGTCTGCCTGGCGCTCTCCCAGCGCGCTGCCAGGCTCACTCGGTCAGAGTGCAGCCCAAGCCCTGCTGTCGGATCCGACTCTGTCACAGCTGCTGGCAGGCCACCGTCAAGCCCAAGCATGGTTTGACATCGTGCGCCCATTGCTCGGCCCCTTGGCCTCGCAAGTCCGTGCCGGCCCCGTCGACGCCAGCACCTGGACCTTGCTGGCCTCACATGGCAGCGCCGCCGCCAAATTGCGGCAATTGGGGCCAGAGCTCTTGGACAGGCTGAAACTCCACGGCGCTTTGATTCAAGACCTCAAGGTCAAGGTCTTGCCTGCGCAGGACAGGTGAGACCTCATTCTCCCAAGTAGGCCGCTCTCACTCTCGGGTCATTGAGCAATTCAGCCGCCGGGCCGGACATGGTGATTTCGCCCGAATCCATCACATAGCCACGATCGGCCAGGCCAAGCGCCCGCGAGGCATTTTGCTCGACCAACAACACCGTCGTGCCGCGGGCATGAATGTCGCTCACGACCTCGAAGATCTTGTCCACCATGATGGGTGACAAGCCCATGGACGGCTCATCGAGAAGCAACAACTTGGGCCGAGCCATCAGAGCACGCCCCATGGCGAGCATCTGTTGCTCGCCCCCGCTCATGGTGCCGGCCAACTGCCTCGAGCGTTCCTTCAAACGCGGGAACAATTCAAACACTCGGTCGATGTCCGCATCGATCTCGGCATCACGGCGCACGAAGGCGCCCATTTGCAAGTTCTCGAGGATGGTCATGCGCGCAAACGTGCCACGCCCTTCGGGCACCATGACCAAGCCCTGAGAGACGAGATCCCATGCACCTTGACCTTCGATGTGGCGGCCCGCGTATTCAATGGAGCCGCCTCCCATCGACAAAGTCCCCGTGATCGCTTTGAGCGTGGTGGTCTTGCCGGCACCGTTGGCACCGATCAGACAGACCAGTTCACCCTCTCGCACTTCAAAGCTCACGCCTTTGACGGCCTGAATGCCGCCATAAGACACCTGCAAACCATCCACCTTGAGCAAAGCCGCACTCATGCCTGCGACCCTCCGTGGTGCCCTGCCCCAAGGTAAGCCTCGATGACCTTCTCATTGCGCTGCACATCGGCCGGCGTACCTTCGGCAATCTGCTTGCCATAGTCGAGCACGGTCACCCGGTCACACAAGCCCATCACGAGCTTCACATCATGCTCAATCAACAAAATGGTGCGCTGATCACCTCGGATGCGGTCGATGAGTTCTCGCAGCACGAGTTTCTCAGTGGCGTTCATGCCCGCCGCAGGTTCGTCCAAGGCAATGAGTTGCGGGTCGGTGGCGAGCGCTCGCGCAATCTCCAATCGACGCTGATCGCCGTAACTCAATGTTCTCGCTTTGTAGTCGGCATATTTTTCAATGCCTACATAGGCCAGCAATTCGCGAGCTCGCTCGGCAATGGCGCGCTCTTCGCGCACAAACCCACGAGTGCGAAATACGGCACCCACCAGTCCAGAACGCGTGCGCACATGGCGCCCCACCATGACGTTTTCCAAAGCCGTCATTTCCGCAAAGAGGCGGATGTTTTGAAACGTCCGCGCAATGCCGGCCTCAGCCACCTCGTGCACCGACTGAGGGCGGTAGGGCTTGCCGCCGAGTTCAAAGCTCCCTGAGTCGGGTGTGTACAGGCCCGTGATCACGTTGAAAAACGTGGTCTTGCCCGCCCCGTTAGGGCCAATCAGACCGTAGACCTGCCCCTGCTGAATGGACAACCCCACATCGCTGAGCGCTTGCAAGCCGCCGAACCGCTTGGACACACCCGCCACCCGCAAGACCGTTGATGCAGAGGCGCTCATGACTTGCCATGCTCCGGCGAGGGCCACAAACCGCGAGGACGCAACAACATGATGGCCACCATGGCGCCGGCAATCAACAGTTGACGCAAGATCGACGCGTCAATGCGTCCGCCACTCAGGTTTTGAATGTCACCGGCCAGATAACGCAGCACCTCGGGCAGGGCCGCCAACATGAGAGCACCCAGAATGACGCCCGGAATGTGCCCGAGGCCGCCCAGGACCACCATGGCCACGATCATGACGCTTTCCATAAGACTGAAGGACTCGGGCGACACGAAGCCTTGGAAGGCGGCAAACATGGCCCCCGAGACGCCACCAAACGTGGCTCCCATGCCGAACGCCAAGAGCTTCATGTTGCGGGTGTTGATGCCCATGGCCTTGGCGGCAATCTCGTCTTCGCGAATGGCCATCCAAGCGCGTCCGATGCGCGAATCCCCCAAGCGACGGCAAATGATGACACTCACCACCACCAAGGCCAAGAAGAGGTAGTAATACAACGTGACGGAGGCCACCTTGAAATCTCCCAACATCAAGGGCTTGCCCAGGTCCAGCCCCAAAATGTTCATGGAGTCGATCCGGTCCAAACCCCTTGGCCCATTGGTGAGGTTCACTGGGTGTTCCAAGTTATTGAGGAACACGCGGATGATTTCGCCAAAGCCCAAGGTGACGATGGCCAAGTAGTCACCCCGCAACTTCAATGTGGGTGCGCCCAACAGCACGCCGGCCAGCGCGGCCAAGAGTGCTGCCAACGGGATCACCGCCCAGATGGGTGTGTGCAAGCCGCTGGGGAACACCGATTGGAGACTCTCAAAGGTCTCCAGCAGGTGCGGCGAGGCCATCAGGGCGTACATATAAGCACCCACGGCGTAGAAGGCCACAAAGCCCAGGTCCAGCAAACCCGCATAGCCCACGACGATGTTCAGGCCCAGGGACAGCAACACATAGAGCAAGGCCAAGGCCATGATGCGCACCCAACCTTGGCCAAACTGCTGCGCCACCAAGGGCAGGGCCATGAGGGCCAGTGCCGCCAAGGCAAAGATCAGCCACTGACGCGCTGAAGGCAAGGAACTTGGATCGTTCATTTCAAGCCCGATCTGCCACGCGCTCACCCAGCAGGCCCGACGGCCGCAGCGTGAGTACGAGGATGAGGGCCACGAAGGCAAAGATGTCCGCGTAGTGGCTGCCCAGCACGCCACCCGTCAATTGGCCGAGGTAGCCCGCACCGATGGCTTCAATCAGCCCAAGCAGCACGCCACCCACCATGGCCCCCGCGAGGTTGCCGATGCCGCCCAACACGGCCGCCGTGAAAGCCTTGAGCCCCGGCAAGAATCCCATGGAGTGTTGCACGGTGCCGTAATTGGCCGCCCACATCACACCGGCCACAGCCGCCAATGCTGCACCAATGACAAAGGTGGCCGAGATGACCATGTCCGGCCGCACACCCATGAGGGAGGCCACGCGCGGGTTTTCCGCCGTGGCTCGCATGGCGCGACCCAAGCGTGTGTGATGCACCAGCCACAGCAAACCCATCAACATCACGGTCGTCACCACCAAGATCACCACTTGGGTCACGGTGATCACGGCACCCCCCACCTGCAAAGGCTCGGTCGGCAAGAGCAAGGGGTAAGGTTTAGGGTTCGGCTTCCAGACGATCATGGCCAGCGTCTGCAGCATCAAGCTCATTCCGATGGCCGTGATCAACGGTGCCAGCCGTGGGGCGTTGCGCAAGGGCCGGTAAGCAATTTTCTCGATCGCGAAATTCAGCACACAACACACCACGATGGCGCAGATCAACGAGATCAGCATCAGGGCCCAGCCCGGCAACCCCAAGCCATCAAGCGCGGTCACCACCGTCCAGCTGGTGAGGGCACCCACCATGAGCACCTCACCATGGGCAAAATTGATGAGGTTGATGATGCCGTAGACCATCGTGTAGCCTAGCGCCACCAGGGCATACATGCTGCCCAGCACCAAGCCGTTGATGATCTGCTGAAAAAAGACGTCCATCCCATGCCCTTTGCGGCGTGGCCGCGATTGTAGGTCAGCCCTGACATCATTCAGCGGCACCGGAGGGCTGGCTACGATGACGACCTGCAGCGGATGGCTGCGACCGGGGCCACAGATCGCGAACGGCGTGCATCGACCACAACTCCGCTCGAGGACAGATGGATCAGTCTTTCGATGACGTCTCGCCCGCCTTCCGCGCCGATGCATTGGCCTCTCGCAGACTGGCCAACTTGTCAGTAATCTTCACTTCCAGCCCTCTGGAGACCGGCTGGTAAAACGCAGGCGGATGCGCGCCACCGAGGCCTTCAGGCCAATAGTCTTCACCGGCCGCAAAGCCGCCGGCCTCGTTGTGGGCATACCGATAGCCCTTGCCAAAACCCAGGTCCTTCATGAGCCGGGTGGGGGCATTGCGCAGGTGGGTGGGCACCGGCCGGGTACCGTCTTTGCTCACAAAGGCGCGAGCCGCGTTGTAGGCCGCATAGACCGCATTGCTCTTGGGGGCCACGGCCAAATACACCACCGCTTGTGCGATAGCCAATTCACCTTCAGGCGAACCCAGCCGTTCGTAGGTTTCAGCCGCCTGCAGCGCGAGTTGTTGGCCACGCGGGTCGGCCAGGCCGATGTCTTCGCTGGCCATGCGCAGCACGCGTCGCACGATGTAGCGAGGATCCACGCCGCCGTCGAGCATGCGCACCAACCAGTACAGCGCGGCATCGGGGTCAGAGCCGCGCACCGACTTGTGCAGCGCCGAGATGGTGTCGTAAAACTGGTCGCCCCCTTTGTCGTAGCGCCGCAGCTGCTCGCCCAGTGCACGCTCCAGCACCTCGTCATCGATGAGGTGGGCGCCCTCCGCCGCGGCCACTGCAATCTCGTAGGCATTGAGCAAGCGCCGCGCATCACCATCCGCGTGCGCCACCAGTCGTTGGCGTGCCGCATCGCCCAGTGGCGGCGCCTGCAACAAGGCTTGGGCCCGCGCCAACAACTCGCCCAAGTCGTCATCGGTCAGCGGCTTGAGCACATAGACCGTCGCGCGCGACAACAACGCTGAGTTCACCTCGAACGACGGGTTTTCGGTCGTGGCCCCAATGAAGGTGAAGAGTCCGCTTTCTACATGCGGCAAAAAAGCATCTTGCTGCGCCTTGTTGAAACGATGCACCTCATCCACAAACACAACGGTGCCACGGCCGGTGGCGCGCATCACCTGGGCCCGCTCCACGGCCTCTCGAATGTCCTTCACCCCGGCCAGCACCGCTGAGAGCACGATGAACTGCGCATCGACCGCACCGGCCACCAAACGCGCCAGCGTGGTCTTGCCCACCCCGGGCGGGCCCCAAAGGATCATGGAGTGCAAACGGTGACTCTCAAAGGCCACGCGCAAGGGCTTGCCCGCGCCCAGCAAGTGGCGCTGGCCGATCACCTCATCCAGCGAATGAGGCCGCAAGCGCTCTGCCAAGGGCACCTGATCTGCGGTCGTCACTGCTCCACCACATCGGCCCCGCGAGGGGGCACGAACTTGAAGGTCTGTGGACTCAACGAGGGGTTGACTTTGAAGTCGGTGAACTGCAGCAGGGACTTCTGTCCAAAGCTGTCGGTCATCTCCAAGGCCCACAGGGCTTTGCCCTTGAAAGCGACCTTGACGTTTTGCACGGGGCCTTCGCGCTGCCGTGGAGTGGCCTGCACCCATTCCAAGCCGTCTCGCTCGGGCAGGGCCGTGAGCTCGAAGTCCTTGTCCAACGATGTGCCGGCCAACAGCGCGGCGGGCGTACTGCCCAAAGCCTGGTCGAGACGGCGCGCGCTCACCTGATTGAGCTCCGGGTCATGCATCCACATCTTGGTGCCATCGGCCACCAAGGTTTGCTCGAAAGGCTTCAGATAGTGGAATCGAAAGCGATTGGGGCGCTGAAACTCGAACGTCCCGCTGGAGGTCTTCTTGCGCACGCCATCCGGCGAGGTCACCGTCTGCGTGAACTGGGCCTGCCCGCTGCGGGTCTCCCGCACAAACTCGCGCAAGGTCTCCACCCCTTGCGCCTGAACCCCTGTCATGCCGAACAGCGCCGCAAGGGTGCAGGTCAGGTGCAGCATGACAGATTGCTTCGGCCCTGCGGGCCTCGCAATGACAGGCACCCCTGAGGTCATCGCAATGACAGGCGAGCCTGCGGGCCTCGCAATGACAGGCGAGCCTGAGGGCCTGGCACCTCCAGCGTCATTGCGAGGCCCGCAGGGCCGAAGCAATCTCCTCATCGCGCTCATTCGGCCCTCGGTGGCACCAAAATGTCGCGGTTGCCGTTGGTGGCCATCGACGACACGACGCCCGATTTTTCCATCTGCTCTAGCAATCGCGCCGCGCGGTTGTAGCCGATGCGCAAATGCCGTTGCACCAAAGAAATGGAGGCCCGGCGATGCTGCAACACGATGGCCACGGCCTGGTCGTACATGGGGTCACTCTCGCCATCGCCGCCGCCCAGGGCATCGCCTGAGCCGCCGCCCTCCTCGTCGAGCGTGCCACCCTCCAAGATGCCTTCGATGTAATGGGCTTCGCCCTGGCTCTTGAGGTATTGCACCACCCGGTGCACTTCATCATCCGACACAAAAGCGCCGTGCACACGCACTGGCAGCCCGGTGCCCGGAGCGAGGTAGAGCATGTCGCCTTGTCCCAGCAAGGCCTCGGCCCCCATTTGATCGAGGATGGTGCGGCTGTCGATCTTGCTGGACACCTGGAAGCTCAGGCGCGTGGGGATGTTGGCCTTGATCAGGCCCGTGATGACATCCACGCTAGGCCGTTGCGTGGCCAAGATCAGGTGAATTCCGGCAGCGCGCGCTTTTTGTGCCAAGCGGGCGATGAGCTCTTCGATCTTCTTGCCCACCACCATCATCAGATCCGCCAGCTCGTCGATCACCACCACGATGTAGGGCAGACGCTCCAGAGGTTCCGGCGAGTCGGGCGTCAAACTGAAGGGGTTGACCAAACTCTCACCTCGCTCGGCCGCTTCTTCGAGCTTGCGGTTGTAGCCCGAGAGCTGACGCACACCCAATTTACTCATGAGCTTGTAGCGTCGCTCCATCTCGCCCACGCACCAGTTCAGCGCGTTGCCAGCCTGCTTCATGTCGGTGACCACCGGACACAGCAGATGCGGAATGCCTTCGTAGACGCTCATCTCCAGCATCTTGGGGTCGATCAAGATGAGCCGCACATCACGGGCTTCGGCCTTGTACAACAAGGACAAGATCATGCCGTTGATGCCCACCGACTTGCCCGAACCTGTGGTGCCAGCCACCAGGCAGTGCGGCATCTTGGCCAAATCGGCCACGACAGGCGCACCCACGATGTCCTTGCCAAGGCCCATGGTGAGCATAGAGCCCGCATCGTTGTAGGCTTGCGAGCCCAAGATCTCTGACAACCGAATCGTCTGCCGTCGCGCGTTGGGCAGTTCCAAAGCCATGGTCGTCTTGCCTGGAATGGTCTCCACCACCCGGATGCTCACCAAGCTGAGAGACCGCGCCAGATCCTTGGCGAGGTTGACGATCTGGCTGCCCTTCACGCCGGTATCGGGTTCGATTTCGTAGCGCGTGATCACGGGGCCGGGCAAGGCCGCCACCACACGCACCACCACTCCAAAATCGCCCAACTTCTTTTCAATGAGTCGGGAGGTGAGTTCCAACGATTCGGCCGACACGGTGTCTTGACGACCGCCCACCGCATCGAGCAAGTCGACCTGAGGCAGCTTGGTGTCATTCAGTTCGGCAAACAACGGCTTTTGCCGCTCCTTGGCCACCCGCTCCGACTTGGGCACTTCCAGCACCGGCTCTTCGATGAGGATGGGCACATGCGCCAGTTCAGTTTGAAGTTGGGTGTCCACCACCGCCTCTCGCTCGCGCAGAGCCTGCTCACCCAGGCGTTGATCTTCCTGGATCTCCAGACGCTCTTGGCGTCGCTCGCGCAAGCCTTCGATGCGCTCACCGATGGCCTCGGCCAAAGACAGCCAAGAGAATCCAAGGGTCACCGGCAGGGCCATGACCAGGCCCGCAATCCAAAACACACCCGACCCGGCAAATCCCAACAGATGCATCGAGAGCGCACCCAAGGTGTGCCCCAAGACGCCGCCCGACGGGCCCGGCAAGCGCGGCTCCAAGCCGTACAAACGCGTCCACTCCAGCGCCGCACTCGAAGCCAACAGCAGGGCCAAGCCCAGCCAGAAGGTGCAGCGGCGTTGCCACGACGTCTCCTGCGGGATCGGTTCATGCGCGTGGGCACGCAGGCGTGCGGCCAGGGCCGCCAGCCACTGCCGAGCGGCCACCACCATCAACCACCACAAGGAGTAGCCAAGGGTGAAGTAGCCTACGTCTGAGACCCATGCACCCACCACGCCGACTCGATTGTGCAAAGACCCATGGCCACCCGAGGTGCTGAAACCTGGGTCGGCCGCGTGGTGCGTCCACAAGGCCAGCAAGCACAGCAACCACACCGCTGCACCGACCACCAAGCCCAGACCGCGACGCTGCCAGGCAGAGGGCCACATGGACGCGGTGCTGGGCCGGGAGATTGCGTCCGAGCCGTGGGCCCCGTCTGCGCTCAAAGATCCGAGAGGAAAACTCATGGCAGGATTGTGGCTCATTGTGGGTCAGCCATAAACCCCGTCAATGACGGACATTGACAAGTGCGTAAGCCAGGCCATGCCGGGTCCGGCACAATGTCGGCTTGGTTTCAATTCCCGGTCAAATTTTCATGTCCTCCGTCACCCGCCACGCCCGCGTCCTTATCCTGGGTTCCGGCCCCGCCGGTTACACCGCCGCCATCTATGCGGCTCGTGCCAATTTGCAACCGCTGCTGATCACCGGGCTGGCCCAGGGCGGTCAGCTCATGACGACCACCGAGGTCGACAACTGGCCGGCCGATGTCCATGGCGTGATGGGGCCCGACCTGATGCAGCGCTTCGAACAGCACGCTCAGCGCTTCCAGACCGAGATCGTGTTTGACCACATCCACACGGTCAACCTGACGCAACGACCCTTCACCTTGACGGGGGACTCAGGCACCTACACTTGTGACAGCCTCATCATCGCCACCGGCGCCAGCGCCAAGTACCTGGGCTTGCCCAGCGAGCAGGCCTTCATGGGTCGAGGCGTGAGCGGTTGCGCGACCTGTGACGGTTTTTTCTACAAAAACCAAGAGGTGTGCGTGATTGGCGGCGGCAATACGGCCGTGGAAGAAGCGCTGTACCTGTCCAACATCGCGGCCAAGGTGCACCTCATCCACCGCCGCGACAAGTTTCGTGCGGAAGCCATCATGATCGACAAGCTCATGGCCAAAGTCGAATCGGGCAAGATGCAACTGCATCTGTGGCACACGCTTGACGAAGTGTTGGGTGACGCCAGTGGCGTGACGGGCGTGCGCATCCGGTCCACCCAAACCCAGGCCACCACCGACCTGACGCTCAAGGGCTGCTTTGTGGCCATTGGTCACCAGCCCAACACCGACATCTTTAAGGGCCAGGTCGACATGAAAGACGGCTACCTCATCACCCGCGGCGGTCTGGAGGGCTTTGCCACGCAAACCAGCATTCCGGGCGTCTTTGCGGCAGGCGACGTGCAGGAT
This sequence comes from uncultured Rubrivivax sp., assembly GCA_964498795.1. Lineage (GTDB taxonomy): Bacteria > Pseudomonadota > Gammaproteobacteria > Burkholderiales > Burkholderiaceae_C > Rubrivivax. Next base: position 31,875 of record CAZCJB010000016.1, read on the forward strand.
CACGTGTATCGCCAGGCCATCACCAGCGCCGGAACCGGCTGCATGGCGGCCTTGGATGCGCAACGGTTTCTGGAAAACCTGGGCTGATCGGAGATCGCCTGAGCAAGCGCTCAGGCCTGCACGTAGCCCGGATTGGGCAACACGCCCTCCAGTTTGGGCACGTTGGCTTGGCGAGGGCTGACCTTGCCTCCGCGCGCCTTGAGCCATTGCTCAACCACGTCCCACACTGGCTTGAGATTTTGGCGCTTGGCCTCTTCAGCCACCGGTGCCCAGCCTGCCACGCGATAGGTCTTGCTCGCCTCGATGGGTTGACCGTGGAGCCGCATGTCGTGAATGCGTTGCCCCATGCGCTCCAGAGGCCGGCAGGTGTAGGTCATCCCGCCCACGCGCACCATGTCGCCGCCCTGCTGGTAGTAAGGATCGGGGTTGAAGAGGTTGTCGCACACGTCCTCGAGCACGGTCTTGAGGGTCTCGCCGGTCATGTCAGTGACCGTGGCGTAGGAATAGGTGGTGGCCGTCATATCGAGCAGCCACTCGCGCGTGATGGCTTGGCCTGGCAACAGTGAGGTGCCCCAGCGAAAGCCCGGGGAGAAGGCAATCTGCGCACCTTGCACCTCGAGCAGGGCGTCCAAAATCAGTTGGTCGCCCGTGCCATTGAAGTTTCCACGTCGGTACAAGGTCCCCTCGGTCACCGCCAACTTCTCGCTCAACTTGGCCTCGTAGGGCGCACGAATCTTGGCGATGAGCGCGGCCATGTCCTTGTCGGCCGGCAACATGTTCGCGAACACCGGCAGCAGCTTGTAGCGGTAATCGGTCACCCTTTTGTCTTTGACCTCAAAGTCGAGGACTCCCAAGAACTTGCCGTTAGACCCGGCATTGGTGACCAGCGTCTTGCCGCCTGGATTGCTGACCACGGTGGCCACCGGCATGCCGTCGTGGGTGTGACCGCCCATGATGGCGTCAATGCCGCGTACCCGACTGGCCATCTTCAGGTCCACGTCCATGCCGTTGTGACTGAGCACCACCACCACCTGCGCCCCTTGGGCACGAGCCTCGTCCACCACCTTCTGCATATTCTGGTCTTGGATGCCGAATTCCCAATCGGCCACCATGTAGCGGGGGTTGGCAATGGGGGTGTAGGGGAAGGCCTGACCGATGATGGCGCACGGCACGCCATTGATGGGTCGGATCACATAGGGTTTAAATACCGGGTCTCCAAAATCTTGGGTTTTGATGTTCTGCGCGACAAATTCCACCTTACCGGCGAAGTCCTTTTCGACAATCTCCTTCACCCGCTCCATGCCGAGCGTGAACTCCCAGTGGCCGGTCATCACATCCACCCCGAGCAGCTTGCAGGCATCGACCATGTCCTGGCCGTTTGTCCACAAGCTGGTGCCCGAGCCTTGCCAGGTGT
>CAZCJB010000017.1:0-1373 GCA_964498795.1 uncultured Rubrivivax sp.
CAACCACCCATGGGTGAGCCAAATCGCCTTCAAGGCCGGCACACGCAATGTCTTCACGCTGAACGACGACCGTACCGGGAGTTTGCTGGACCGTGCGGCCCAGCACAGCGACGTCCATACGCCTGCGATCAAGCGCAGCGATGATCTGGCCTCGATTATTTACACCAGTGGGACCACTGGGCGCAGCAAGGGCGCCATGTTGTCACATGGCAATTTGCTGTCCAACGCCGAGGTGCTTCGCCACTATTGGCAATGGCAGTCGGGGGATGTGCTGATTCACGCCTTGCCCATCTTCCACGTGCACGGCTTGTTTGTGGCCATCCATGGCGCCATGCTCAACGGCAGCAAGATGATCTGGTTTGGCAAATTCGACCCGAAGGCCGTCATCGCGCGACTGAACGACGCGACCGTTTTCATGGGCGTGCCCACCTTGTACGTGCGGATGCTGACAGAAGCTGCCTTGAGCCCAGCGGCCGTGAAATCCATCCGGCTTTTCATCAGCGGCTCCGCCCCCTTGCTCAAAGAAACCTTTGACGATTGGCGGCAACGCACGGGCCACACGATTTTGGAGCGTTATGGGATGAGCGAGACCATCATGCTCACCTCCAACCCGTACCGTCGTGAAGACGGTGAGCGCATCGGAGGGACCGTGGGTTATGCGCTGCCCGGTGTGGGCGTGCGCGTGCACAATGACGAAGGCCGCTCTTTACCCGCTGGCGACATCGGTGGCATTCAAGTGCGCGGACCCAATGTGTTCAAGGGCTATTGGCGCATGCCTGAAAAGACGGCCGAGGATTTCACGGCCGACGGGTGGTTCAAAACGGGTGATGTCGGCAAGATGGACGCCGAGGGCCGCGTCACCATCGTCGGACGCAGCAAAGACCTCATCATCAGCGGCGGGTACAACGTCTACCCCGCGGAGATAGAGGGCTTTATGAATGAGATGCCAGGCGTCGCGGAGAGTGCGGTGGTGGGTGTGCCTCACCCCGACTTTGGCGAAGGCGTGATTGCAGTGGTGGTGGCCAAGCCTGGCGTCACGTTGGATGGCACCGCGATCATTGGGGCGTTGAAGGGCCGGATCGCCAACTTCAAAGTGCCCAAACACCTCTTCGTGGTGCCTGATTTGCCCCGCAATGCCATGGGCAAGGTGCAGAAAAACGTGCTGCGCGAGCAACACAAAGGGCTGTTTCAGACCTGAGTGGCGCAGGCTGCTCCTGCTTGGCGAGACGCTGGGCTGCGAAACACGGTCAGCCCCTTGAGGCCGCAGCGCCATGCCTGGACGAAGAGATCACTCACTGCCTTGCGAGAGGTGGTCTCGGGCAGATTGACCGTCTTTGAGATGCCCCCGTCAATGAAGGGGGCCACCGCCGCCA
>CAZCJB010000017.1:1473-5274 GCA_964498795.1 uncultured Rubrivivax sp.
GTGTCTCTCAACACGCGCGCCATGCGCGCTGCCATCGCACGCGCCTGTGGGGTGTCGTAGGACAGGTTCAACATCAACAAGGCATCGGCCAGCCCTGTCCATCCCAGGCCCATGCGACGCTTCAAAAGTGCTTCTTGACGCTGAGCCGGCAAGGGCCAGGCCGTGAGGTCAATCACCCGATCCAGCATACGCACTGCCACGCGCACACATCGCTCGAACCCCTCTTGGTCCCAACTTGCGTCAACGTCAAACGGGTGCCTGACAAAGCGTGTGAGGTCTATCGCTCCTAGGCAACAGCTCCCATAGTCCGGCAGCGGCTGCTCCCCACAAGGATTGGTGGCTCGAATGTCTTCGATGTCGGTCAGCCAATTCTCTCGGCGGATCGTGTCCAGGAAGAGCACACCGGGCTCGCCCCTCGCCCAAGCCGACTCGGTCAATGCGTGCCAGATCTTCTGCCGCACGGGCTCTTGCGCGCTTTCGCGAGACCCTGAGCGCATGAATTCGTCCGTCAGCCCCACGGCCAGGTTGAAGTGCGCCAGTCCCCCGTGATCTTTGGCATGGATGAAATCCATGAGGTCGGGGTGGTCCACGTGCAAGACAGCCATCTTAGCACCTCGGCGCGACCCGAGAGACTCCAGGGCGGTGCATTGCGCCTCCATCCTCTGGAGCGTTTCCACCGGCCGGTGGTCCGGCTTGCCACCTGACGCGGACCCGCTGGGCAAGCTCGACAGGTCACTGCCTACGCCGCCGCCCCATTGCAGTGTCTTTGCCGTGTCGCGCAGACACTGTTCGAGCGGCTCGACCATAGGCTGGACGAAGCAACTCATCAGCGTCCCCGGCTGAGCCGTTCCCACCGTGGCCAAGATCCGGCCGGAGGGCAAGAAGCCGGCGTTCAATGCCTGCAGGAAACGCGCTTCCCAGATTCCCCGCTCACGCTGGGGCTCCACGACAGCCACGGCGCGGGCCACGCGCCGATGCAGGTCGGCCAAACCGGTCTCCGAAGGCTGCAGGTACTTGTCACGCAGCACCCAGACACTGGCCGCTTGAGGCGGCAGGTCATCCGCGGATTCACCGCATCGCTCGAGGCCGTTCATGGGCACACTTTCTGACCCCCATGACATGGAGGCTCCAGGCGCTCACCCTAAGTCTTCGTAGCCACCTGCACATTGCCCAGAATAAAAAAAGGCCCGGGAGAACCCGGGCCTTTGCGTTACTCGCAACGCGTCAAGGGCCTCAGTGTGACGCCGCCGAGGCAGCAGGTGCCGCAGAAGCTGCAGCGGCCGGCGCATCCGCAGAGGCCGCCGCATGCGGCGCCTCCACGCTGTGCTTTTCTCCGCCCATGTCCACATCCGCACCGCTCTTGGTCAGGATGTACATGGCCAGTGCCGCGAACACCACAAAGGCCACCGCTAATTTCCACATAGCTCAGTCATCCGCGTAAATGTCGCGGTCCTTGGTTTCTTTGACAAAGAGCATGCCCACCACGAAGGTCATGCCCGCGATGATGATCGGGTACCACAAGCCGCTGTAGATATTGCCTTGTGCGGCCACGATCGAGAACGAGATGGCCGGCAAGAACCCGCCAAACCAACCGTTGCCGATGTGATAAGGCAAGCTCATGGAGGTGTAACGAATGCGGGTGGGGAAGAACTCCACCAACATGGCTGCGATCGGCGCATACACCATGGTCACGTAAATGACCAAAATGGTGAGAATGAGCACCAGCATCCACCAGTTGGAGCTGCCCGTGGGGATGGGGTCGGCCTTGGCAGGATAGCCCGCTTCGTTCAGCGCTTCGCGCACTTCCTTTTCAAAGCGTGCCTTTTCATCCTTGGCATTGGCCGCCTTGCCGTCATACGCGGCGATCGCCTTTTCACCCACTTTCACGGTGGCCACCGTGGCGCCCGCGACTTCGACCTTGTCGTAGTTCACACCCGCGTTGGACAGGTAGGTGCGGGCCAGGTCGCAGCTGGTGGTGAACTTGGCCGTCCCCGTCAAGTTCAGGATCAGGTTGCAATCTGGAGCTGCCGCTTCCACCTTCACCGGCGACTTTTGGATGGCGGCCTGCAACTTCGGGTTGCCGTAAGTGGTCAGCGCATTGAACAGCGGGAAGTAGGTCAAGATGGCCAGCAGACAGCCCGCCATGATGATGGGCTTGCGACCAATCTTGTCAGACAACGCGCCGAAGAAGATGAAGAATGGCGTGCCGATGATCAAGGACAGCGCGATCAAGATGTTGGCCGTGGGGCCGTCCACCTTCAAGAACGACTGCAGGAAGAACAGCGCATAGAACTGGCCGGTGTACCACACGACCGCCTGACCGGCAGTACCCCCGATGAGTGCCAGGATGACGATCTTCAAGTTGCTCCACTGGCCAAAACTCTCCGTGAGCGGTGCCTTGGAAGTCTTGCCTTCTGCCTTCATCCGGGCAAAGGCCGGCGACTCATTGAGCTTGAGTCGGATCCACACCGACACGGCCAACAAGATGCCCGACACGGCATAGGGGATGCGCCATCCCCAGGCGGCGAATTCTTTTTCGCCCAAATGCAGCCGGGTGCCCAAAATGACCATCAAGGCCAGCATGAGACCCACCGTGGCCGTGGTCTGAATCCAGGCGGTGTACACGCCCCGCTTGCCATGCGGCGCATGCTCTGCCACGTAAGTGGCCGCACCGCCATACTCACCCCCCAGCGCCAAACCTTGCAAGAGCCGCAGGCCGATCAACACGATAGGCGCCACGATGCCCCAATCGGCATAGGTGGGCAAGAAGGCCACCAAGAAGGTGGACAAGCCCATGATCAGAATGGTCACCAAGAAGGTGTACTTGCGACCGACGAGGTCCCCCAGCCGGCCAAACACGATCGCGCCAAACGGCCGCACCGCAAAGCCTGCCGCGAAGGCCAAGAGCGTGAAGATGTCACGCGTGGCAGGGTCCAGCGCCGTGAAAAAGTTGGCGGCAATGATGGCCGACATCACGCCAAAGAGATAAAAGTCGTACCACTCAAACACCGTCCCCAACGAGGACGCGAAGATCACCATCTTCTCGTCGCCGCGAATCGGGCCTGAATCTGCTGTCGTGGATGCCATGGTGGGAGGTCTCCTCTAGAAATCTTTCTGCTCACCCGTGAGGCCACGGGACCTTCTCACTGTCGGCGTGAGCTCTGACCGAATGCTGACAACCCCGTATCCAATATGCGCAACCCTAGGGTGAACCAGTGCTTAACATTTCACTTTATGAAATATTGGGGGGTTTATCGGCAGACCTAGGGAAAGTACTGAGACGACGCTGCGGCAAGGAAGCCCATACGCGTTGCTTGAAAGCGTCATCGGCGGCGGCCCATTGAACGATCTCGTCCAGGGTCCGAAAGCATCCCTCGCACCATCCGGTGTGCGGACTCATCCTGCAGACATTGATGCACGGGCTTTTCACCGTCATGAGGCTTCGTCCTTCAGTCGCAACAATTCGGCCCCTTCAGGCACTGGGTCTCCCACTGCGTACAAGACCTGCTCCACCACGCCTGATCGGGGGGCCTGGAGCGCATGCTCCATCTTCATGGCCTCCATCACCGCCACGGTCTGTCCTTGGGTGACGGTATCGCCCACTTGCACGTGCAGCGCGATGACCTTCCCCGGCATCGGCGCTGTCAGTTGTCCTCCATGGCCCGTGTCCCCGGCATGTGCCACCGGGTCGTACTCGCCCACCTGCAAAGTGCCGAGCTCACCGAACACTGCCCGCCGCTCTCCCACGCTGTAGACGGTCAGAACCTGACGTTGCATCGGTCGTGGCTGATGGCCCTGTGG
>CAZCJB010000017.1:5374-32163 GCA_964498795.1 uncultured Rubrivivax sp.
CCCTGTGGGCCGAGCATGACCTCAAACCGGTCTTGCCCTAGCGCTCGTGACCGCAAGAGGTGCGCCTCACCTGCCAGCTCCATCTGGGTGGTCCCGTCAGGCTGACGTTGCACGCGCACCGGGTGGTGAGCGCCCCCCACCTCCAGGTCGAACCGGCGGCTCGCACCTCCATGCAGGCGCCAACCTGCACGGTGGCTCCACGGGTCCGCTTCCTGCTGTCGGGCCTCTTCCTCCAAGGCGTGGGCCACCACCGCGGCCGCGGCCCAAGGCAGGGCCAAGCCCGGCGCACCAAAAAGGCAGGCGCTCTCTCGTTCAATCAACGTGGTATCGAGGTCCGCGCGTTGGAACGAATCGGAGTTCACGACACGTCGCAAGAACTGCACATTGGTCTGCAGTCCCACCAACTGCGTGCGCGACAGGGCCAAGTCCAAACGCGCCAGGGCTTGCGCACGATCCTCGCCCCACACGATCAACTTGGCGATCATGGAATCGTAAAACGGGCTGATCGTGTCGCCTTCGCCAAACCCGGTGTCCAAACGCACCGAGGCGGGGCGTGCGGACGGCTCGAGGGGGTGGTTGCGCTCGAAGGACACATGGTCGGGCCAGCGCACCACGTCCAAACGGCCCGTGGCAGGGAGGAAGTTGGCGTCTGGGTTTTCCGCGCAAATACGCGCCTCGATGGCATGCCCCCGAATCGACAGTTGATCTTGGGTCACCGGCAAGGCTTCACCACTGGCCACGCGCAACTGCCACTCCACCAGATCGTGTCCGGTGATGGCTTCGGTCACCGGATGCTCCACTTGCAAGCGGGTGTTCATTTCCATGAAATAAAAACGGCCGTCTTGTTCCGCGATGAACTCGACCGTGCCCGCCCCCACATAGCCCACGGCACGCGCGGCGGCGATCGCAGCAGCGCCCATCTCGGCACGGCGCTGCGCAGTCATGCCCGGGGCAGGTGCCTCCTCCAGCACCTTTTGATGACGACGCTGCACCGAGCAATCGCGCTCGAACAGGTACACCGCACCGCCCTGACGATCGGCAAAGACCTGGATTTCTATATGGCGGGGCCGCAGCACATAGCGCTCCACCAGCACGTGATCACTGCCGAAGCTGGCCTTGGCTTCGCGCTGGCAGCTGGCCAGCGCCGAGGCGAAGTCCTCGGCCCGATCCACGCGTCGCATGCCTTTGCCGCCCCCTCCGGCACTGGCCTTGATCAGCACCGGATAGCCCATGCGGTCGGCCTCACGCGCCAGCAGCTCAGGGTCATTGTCCGCACCGTGATAGCCAGGCACCAGGGGCACGCCCGCCTTTTCCATCAAAGACTTGGCGGCGGCCTTGCTGCCCATGTCTCGAATGGCTGATGCCGGTGGGCCGATGAAGGCCAGCCCGGCATCGGCACAGGCTTGCGCGAAGTCCTCGTTTTCCGACAAAAATCCGTAGCCAGGATGAATCGCCTCGGCGCCGGTGGCCTTGGCCGCGTCAAGGATGCGTTGCCATTGCAGATAGCTCTCACGAGGCGCGCTGGGTCCCACGTGCACTGCTTCATCACAGGCCAGGACATGGCGGGCGTGTGCATCCGCATCGGAGTACACCCCCACCGTGCGAATGCCCATGCGACGCGCCGTCGCCGCCACACGGCAAGCAATCTCACCACGGTTGGCAATGAGGATCTTGCGAAACGGCTTGGCAGGTTTCACGCTCGGTACGGATTGAGAGGATGGGGAAGTGGAGCTCATGGTGTTCCGTGGTCATTCAAGCTGGAGCGTCGGTTCAAATGCATCCATGCCTTCAGTATCGTTTAGCGAGCTCTCCAGCATGGCGTTGGCGTCGCCATCTGCTCGTCCAAGACCTCAAGGTCGGGTGTTGTGTCGATGGTGTCCACGCTTCAACTCTGAATATCAAACACGGAGTGTTTCCGCCCTCACATGCGGAACACTCCGAACCGGGGACTCTGCGGAATCGGCGCGTTCAAACTGGCACTCAGAGACAAGGCCAGCACCCGGCGGGTGTCGGCGGGGTCGATCACACCGTCATCCCACAAACGGGCGCTCGAGTAAAAGGGATGCGATTGATGCTCAAACTGATCCAAGATGGGCTGCTTGAACGCCGCCTCTTGCTGCGCCGACCATTGGCCTCCTTTGGCCTCGATGCCGTCGCGGCGCACCGTGGCCAGCACGCTGGCTGCCTGCTCGCCCCCCATGACGGAGATTCGCGCATTGGGCCACATCCACAAGAATCGCGGGCTGTAGGCGCGCCCGCACATGCCGTAATTGCCCGCACCGAAACTGCCGCCGATGATCACCGTGAACTTGGGCACCGTCGCCGTGGCCACCGCGGTGACCATTTTGGCGCCATGTTTGGCAATGCCTTCGCTCTCGTACTTGCGGCCCACCATGAAGCCCGTGATGTTTTGCAAGAAGATCAAGGGCACACGGCGCTGACAGCACAGTTCGATAAAGTGCGCCCCCTTCATTGCCGACTCGCTGAACAGCACGCCGTTGTTGGCCACGATGCCGACCGGCATGCCTTCAATGTGCGCGAATCCTGTCACCAAGGTGCTGCCATAACGGGCCTTGAATTCATCAAAGTCGGAACCATCCACCACCCGCGCGATGACCTCACGCACGTCAAAGGGCTTGCGTGCATCGGTCGGCACCACGCCTCGCAACTCGGCCGGGTCGAAGGCGGGTGGGCGCGCCGCTTGCAAGCGCAGCGAATGCGTTTTCTGGCGGTTCAGGTTGGCCACTATCGAGCGCGCCGTGGCCAGGGCATGCAAATCGTTGTCTGCAAGGTGATCCGCCACCCCCGACAAACGGGTGTGCACATCACCCCCCCCTAAGTCTTCGGCGCTCACCACTTCTCCGATGGCTGCCTTCACCAATGGTGGCCCTCCAAGGAAGATGGTGCCCTGGTTGCGCACAATCACCGTCTCGTCACTCATGGCAGGCACGTAGGCGCCACCCGCGGTGCAAGACCCCATCACGACTGCGATTTGCGCAATGCCTTGGGCGCTCATATTCGCCTGATTGAAGAAGATGCGGCCGAAATGTTCCCGATCAGGAAAGACCTCGTCCTGATTGGGCAGGTTGGCGCCTCCGCTGTCGACCAGGTAGATGCACGGCAGATGATTCTGCATGGCAATTTCCTGGGCCCGCAAATGCTTCTTCACCGTCATGGGGTAGTAAGTCCCCCCTTTGACCGTGGCATCGTTGCACACGATCATGCACTCGACACCCTGCACCCGGCCGATGCCCGCAATCATGCCGGCACCTGGGGCCGCGTTGTCGTACATGTCCAAGGCTGCCAGCGCGCCGATTTCCAAGAATGGCGTGTCGGGGTCCAACAGCATCTCCACCCGCTCGCGCGGCAGCAGCTTGCCGCGTGACAGGTGCTTTTGCCGAGCCGCCTCGCCGCCGCCTTGAGCAATTTGCGCCAAGCGGGCGTGCAAGTCGTCCAACTGGGCCTGCATGGCCTGCGCACTCGCTTTGAAATCCTTGCTGCGCGGGACCAGCTTGGAGGAGAGGGTCGGCATCTGCGTGCTCCCTGGATTTACGTTGACGTTAACGTCAATATTATCGACGCGCCCAAAGACTGAAGGGTCGAATTCAGAACGGACCTTGTCCCAACCACCGCTCCAACTGTGCCTTGCGGTCATTGCCCCAAAAAGGCTCACCGTCCACCATGAAGAAAGGCGCTCCGAAGACCCCCGCCGCAATCGCAGCGTCGCAAGCCTGTTTGAGCCGATCCTTCCAGCGTGAATCCCCCCACACGGCTTGCGCTTCCTCAGGGTCCACCCCGACCTGTTGAACGAGATCTTTCAACACGGCCGCGTCGTTGAGGGCCTGGCCGCGCGTGAAGTAAGCCCGCATGGCCGTTCGCGTCCACTGCGCCGCAGCATCCGCAGACCGCGTGTCATGGAGCCACCAAAAAATACGCGCCGCGTTTTGCGTCGGAATGGGGAAAGGGTCGGGGAACTGATAAGGCACACCCTCAAATCGGGCCGATCGCGCAAAGTCGAGCATGGAGTATTCCCGCTTGATCGGATAAGACACGGGGCTCTTCAGCTCCGCCGCCTGGAAAGTCGCCCCCAGCAAAATGGCATGCCGCTTCACCACACGGCCGTGCCGCGCCGCCAAGGCATCCACCCACTCGTTGGCGATGTAGGAGTAGGGGGACGAAAAATCAAACCAAAAATCGATGGACGAGGGGGCGTTCATAGCTTGAGGCCGAGTGACGGTCACTGTTTGGCAAACAACTGGCCCAGATCCGCAAAGGCCTTGAATTCCAAGGCATTGCCCGATGGGTCCAAAAAGAAGAAGGTGGCTTGCTCTCCGGCCAAGCCCTTGAAGCGCACGTGAGGCTCGATGATGAATTGGGTGCCTGCCGCCGTGAGTTTGTCGGCCAAGGTCTGCCATTCGGCCATGGGCAACACCACACCGAAGTGACGCACCGGCACCTTGTCACCATCGACGGCGCTGGTGGCCGCCAGCGAGCATTCCGCCGGTGACAGGTGTGCCACGACTTGGTGGCCATAGAGGTCAAAGTCGATCCAGTCTGGGGAGCTTCGCCCCTCGGGGCACCCCAGCAATCCACCGTAGAAGGCACGGGCCTCTTCCAAGTCGCGAACGGGGAAAGCCAGGTGGAAGGGTCGAGGTGTGGGCAAGGTGGTGTTCATGGTCGTCATTGTGAGGGATCAACACTTGAGTTCAAGACAGGGCACGGCCAATGAGGATCTTTTGCACCTCTGACGTGCCTTCATAAATCTGGCAGACGCGCACATCGCGGTAGATACGCTCCACGGGGAAGTCGCTGACGTACCCATAGCCGCCGTGCACCTGAATGGCGTCCGAGCACACTCGCTCAGCCATCTCAGTGGCAAACAGTTTCGCCATGGCGGCTTCCTTTAAACAGGGGCGGCCTGCGTCCTTGAGGTTGGCCGCATGCCAAATCATCTGCCGGGCCACTTCGATTTGCGTGGCCATGTCCGCCAGCTTGAACTGCACCGCCTGGTGATGGAAGATGGGTTGTCCAAAGCTGCTGCGCTCCTTGGCATAGGCCAAGGCCGCCTCAAAAGCGGACCGAGCCATGCCCACGGCCTGCGAGGCGATGCCGATGCGCCCGCCTTCCAGACCCGACAGGGCGATTTTCAGACCCATGCCCTCCTCGCCCAACAAATGGGTGGCGGGGATTCGACAGTCTTCAAACAGTATCTGCGCCGTATCGCTCGCGTGCTGACCCATCTTGTCTTCCAGTCGGGCCACCGTATAGCCCGGTGTGCGGGTGGGCACCAAAAACGCACTGATTCCTCGCTTGCCTGCCTCTTTGTCGGTGACCGCCATCACGATGGCCACATCACCCTGCTTGCCACTGGTAATGAACTGCTTCACCCCACGCAGGACGTAGTGGTCACCTTCACGAACTGCCGTGGTCCGCAGCCCCCCAGCCTCAGAGCCCACATGGGGCTCCGTGAGGCAAAAGGCTCCCAACATCTCACCACGGGCCAACGGCCTCAGGAACTGCTCCTTTTGCGCGTCGTTGCCAAACATCATCAAGATGGAACATACGGGGCAGTTGTTGACGCTCACCACGGTGCTTGTCGCACCATCGCCGGCGGCGATTTCTTCCAGGATCACCGCCAAGGCCAGATAGTCGAGGCCTGCACCGCCCCAGACCTCCGGCACGGCCACCCCATAGCAACCGAGCCCAGCCAACCCTTGCAATGCGGCCCTGGGGAACTCATGCGACTTGTCCCATGCGGCGGCATAAGGCGCCACTTCGGCCTCGACAAAGTCTCGTACCGCCTGCTGCACGGCCAAATGGTCTTCGGTTAACAGCATATGTTCCACCTCACCAAGTTAAGGGCGTACCGTCGAAGTTGAAAAAAGCACCGTTGTCACTGGGCTGCAATCCCTGAAGCGTCTTGCGCATGCCTGCGACGCTGTCGTGCACCGACAGGTCAGCCCCTGATCCCCCCATGTCGGTGCGCACCCAGCCCGGGTGGAAAGCCACGCAAATTGCTCGCCCTGCCCATGCAAGAGACGCATCTTTCAGCACCGAATTCAACGCTGCTTTCGAGGCGCGATAGAGCCACGCATTGGGAGAAGTGCGCAACCCTATCGATCCCATACGCGACGACAACACCGCCAACTTGCCCGCAGGGGCCACCGCGTCCTTCAACTGAGGCAGGAGCCACATGGGGCCTAAGACATTGGTGTGCATGACCTGATCGAATTCGGCGGAAGTGGGGGGTTCCAAGCCTGCATGGCGAGGCCCCATCACACCGGCATTGAGGATGACGATGTCAAAGGACACCCCTTCCACCTGCCAGGCCAGCCCTGCGGCACTCGCCGGGTCGGTCACATCCAGCGCAATGGCCGTGGCTCCTTCAGAGCGCACCCGCTCCAAGCCCGCAGCATCTCGCGCGGTGGCTGTGACCGTCGCACCCGAGTGCCGGTACTGTCGAACAAACTCCAGGCCAATGCCTCGAGATGCTCCCACCACCAAAACTTTCATTGAGCCCCTCACTTCTCAAGCGACCGATGCCAATGGCCGTGCCAACCACAGCCGCCACGCAAAGGCCACGAACATGGCACCCGCCACACCTTGGAACACCCTTTGCACACCCGGCGCGATGGCCATCACCCGCACGCGAGATGCCAAGGCCACGACGGCCCACAAAAACAAGGTCCCTTGACACACGAATGCAGCCCCCAGCACCAAAAAAGCCTCGGTCTTGTTTGGGACATCGGGTGCGATGAATTGAGGCACAAACGCAAGAAAAAACAGCGCCACTTTGGGATTCAATACGTTGGTGAACAACCCTCGACGAAATTCTGCGCCAAGGGGGATTGAACCAGAGGCCGCCGACGTCGTGGCCCCTGGCGTCGAATCTGACGTGTCGGTCTTTTGGAGGGGCTGCACGCCCAGTGCCACGCGGAAGAAGGCCCATGCAGTCCAAAGGAGATACAACATGCCCAGCAGTTTCAGTGCCTCAAACGCCCGAGCCGACACGGCCAACACTGCGGCCAATCCGAACGCGGCCGCTACCGCGTGCACCGCACACCCAGCGCCAATGCCCACCGCCGTAACCAGGCCAGCGCGCGTACCTGCTTGCAGCGTTCGCGCGACAGTGAGCAACATGTCGACACCCGGCGTGGCATTCAGCACAGCCGTGGCCACCACAAAGACGCCCCAGACGTGAAGGTCCGCCAGCCCCATCGAGGCCAGCGCCTGGGGCACCCCTTGAAGCATCAAACCATCTCCAGCGCCATCGCCGTGGCTTCGCCGCCACCTATGCACAGCGAGGCGACTCCGCGATGGAGGTTGCGGCTCTTGAGCGCTCCGAGCAAGGTCACGACGATGCGTGCACCGCTGGCCCCAATCGGATGACCCAAGGCGCAAGCACCTCCGTGCACATTCACGATGTCATGTGACAACTTGAGCTCCGCCATGGCGGCCATGGTGACCGCGGCAAAGGCCTCGTTGACTTCCCACAAGTCCACATCCGTCGTCTTCCACCCCGCCTTTTTCAAAGCCTTCTGAATTGCGGCGGCCGGTGCGGTGGCAAACGTCTCGGGCGCTTGCGCATGGACCGAATGGCTGACGATCCGCGCGACGGGCTGCAGACCCATCGACTTCGCGGTGCTTTCCCGCACCAACACCAAGGCTGCCGCGCCATCAGAGATGCTCGACGCATTGGCAGCCGTGATGGTGCCGTCTTTCTTGAACGCAGGTTTGAGGGTGGGGATCTTGTCCAACTTGGCCTTGAAAGGCTGCTCGTCGCGGCTGATGACGGTCTCTGAGCCTTTGCTGACCAATGTCACCGGCGCCAATTCCCAATCGAAGTGGCCCTTCTCATGTGCGGCTTTGGCACGCGTGGTGGAGGCAATGGCGAACGCATCTTGCGCCTCACGGGTGAATCCAAACGCTTCCACGCAGGATTCGGCGAACACGCCCATCGCCTTGCCGCGCTCATACGCATCTTCCAGCCCGTCCATCGCCATGTGGTCGAACATCTGGGTCGCACCATAGCGCACCCCCTTGCGGGCAAACACCAAATGAGGCGCGTTGGTCATGCTCTCCATGCCACCTGCCACCATCGCCTGCGCACTGCCCGCCAGCAACATGTCATGCGCGAACATCATGGCCCGCATGCCCGAACCGCACATCTTGGACAGCGTCACGGCACCCACGGAATCTGGCAGCCCGGCACGCCGCATGGCCTGACGCGCCGGGGCCTGGCCCTGTCCCGCCATCAGGCAATTGCCCATCAACACCTCATCAATGCGGTCTTTGGGCAGGCCCGCGCGTTCCACCGCCGCACGAATGGCCACGGCCCCCAATTCAGAGGCCGACAAATTGGCGAAGTCGCCGAGCATCCCGCCCATGGGCGTTCTGGCGGCGGATACGATCACAACAGGGTCTTGCATCACTGTCATCCTTGCACAGGGGTTGAAGGGTTGGCCGCAGAAAATCTCTTGGACGGCTCATACGGAAATACATCATGGACTTGGCCCGCGAGGATGCGTTCTTTGTGGCCTTGCCAAAAATCTGCATCGAGAAGGTCCGCATGGTGGCGCATGAAGACCTCACGAACCGCCGCATTGCCCAGCAAGAAGGGGCCGAAGGTCTCTGGGAATACATCCTTGGGCCCCACGGCATACCAAATCTCGCCTGACATTTCTTCTTCCTCATTCCGAGGAGCCGGCACTCGTCGAAAGTTGCAGTCGGTGATGTATTCGATCTCGTCGTAATCGTAGAACACTACTTTGCCATGCCGCGTCACGCCAAAGTTCTTCCACAACATGTCGCCAGGAAAGATGTTGGCGGCGACGAGGTCCTTGATCGCATTGCCATACTCGATGACAGCCTGCTCCAGTTGGGACTGGCCCCCTTCGCGCACCGCATCTTGCAAGTAGATGTTCAAGGGGATCATGCGTCTTTCGATGTAGACATGTTTGATCACCAGCATGTCGCCATCTTCTTCCAACAGGCTCGGGCAGAAATGCTTCATCTCGGCCACCAGCTCTTCATCCAACCGAGCTCGCGGAAACGCCACGTTGCTGTACTCCAGGGTGTCGGCCATTCGTCCGACACGGTCATGCTGTTTGACCAACAGGTACTTGCCCTTGATCTGCTCTCGAGAGGTGTCCTTGGGCGCGGGATAAAAGTCTTTGATCAGTTTGAACACGTAAGGAAAAGAAGGGAGATCAAATACCAGCATCACCATACCCTTGATCCCCGGGGCGATGCGGAAGCGGTCGCTTGAGTGCCGCAAGTGCGCCAGCATGTCACGGTAGAACAAATTTTTCCCGTGCTTTTGCAAGCCCAAGGCGTTGTAGAGCTCAGCCCGCGCTTTGCGCGGCATGAGGCCCCGCAAGAATTGCACGTAAGCACTGGGCACTTCCATGTCCACCATGAAGTACGCCCGCGCAAAGCTGAACACCAAGAGCAGCTCGTCTTCATGGAACAAGGCCGTGTCAATGATCAACTGGCCCCGCTCGTTGTGCAAGATCGGCAAACACATGGGCAACTCGGTGTAGCCATTGATGACCTTGCCCACCACATACGCGCCCTTATTTCGGAAAAAAAGTGACGACAACACTTGAATCTGGAAGTTGGCACGCAACGCCCATTCGGCCAAAGGTAACTTGAGCTTGGCTTGCATCGCCCGCAAGACGCAAGCCACGTCGCGGTTCAGATCTTCGAACTCACGACGGAGTTGGAAGTTGTCGATGATGCGCACCAAAGTGTCATGCAGGGTGTCGCGCGTGGGATAGTAGGCCCGATAGGTGGGTAAAGCAGCGGGCTCCTCGTTTTCAATGTATTCCGTGGAGATGGCCGGCCGCACAAAGATAAAGTCATTGCGAAAATAGCTGCGATGCAACAGGCGCGACGTGACCGAATTGAAAAAGGTCTCCGCCAGTTCTGGCTGATGGTGATCGGTCAGAAGGCCGATGTACTGCAACTTGGCCTGCTGCCACGTGGAGCCTGACAACTCATCGGCACGAAACTCAGTGCGCAAACGCTCGACCGCCTCAGCCACACGGCGGTCATAAAACTCAATTCGCTGGGCTTGCGCGCTTTGCTGCCCTTGCCAATCAGCCTGCTCGAATCGAATCTTCGCTTGCGCACTGGTCTGCCGGAACAGCGAGTAGTGCCGATTGAAGCCATCCAGCATCGCACGCGCGATGTCATAGGCGCGAGGATCCGTGATGCGCTGCGGGAACATCTTGCACTCCTTACGAGGTCTCTCGCTCGGAAGGACGTGCACGCGGATAGCGTTTGAGGGCTGAGGTGAATTTCTTTACCACTTCATCAGGCTGGCTCATGGTGACTTCCAAATCTTTCAGCAAGCCATCGCGCAGCCCGTAGACCCAACCATGGACCGACAGGTTTTGGCCTCGAGCCCAGGCGTCTTGAATGACCGTGGACCAGGCCACGTTGCCCACCTGCTCAATGACATTCATTTCGCAGAGCACATCTTCCTGCTGCTCGGGCGGGAGGTGATCCAAGCGCTTGCGATGGCGCAAGCGAACGTCATGCACGTGGCGCAACCAATTGTCGGCCAGCCCAACCCTCATGCCTCGCATGGCCGCCCTCACGCCGGCGCATCCATAGTGACCCACCACCATGATGTGCTCCACTTTCAGGTGCTCCACCGCAAACTGCACGGTCGACAACGCATTGAGATCCGAGGGCACGACCACATTGGCCACGTTGCGGTGGACAAAGACCTCTCCAGGATCGAGCCCGGTGATTTCGTTGGCAGGCACTCGGCTGTCGGCACAGCCGATCCACATGTATTTAGGCGCCTGTTGTTGCGCGAGCCGCGTGAAAAACCCTGGCTGACGCGACTCTGTCTGCTCAGCCCAGCGGCGGTTGCGTTCAAAGAGCTCTCGCAGCATGTCTGCATCCTCAGCCATCACATCGTCTCCGCAAATAATTCGCGTCCAATGAGCATGCGGCGAATCTCGCTGGTACCAGCCCCAATTTCATAGAGCTTGGCGTCGCGCCAGAGACGGCCCAAGGGGTATTCATTGATGTATCCGTTGCCACCAAAGATCTGGATGCCTTCGCCAGCCATCCATGTGGCCTTCTCTGCACACCACAAAATGACGCTGGCACAGTCTTTACGAACCTGGCGCACGTGCTCACTCCCCAAGCGGTCAAGATTCTTGCCCACCGTATAGCAAAACGAGCGCGCCGCTTGCAGCACGGTGTACATATCGGCCACCTTGCCTTGGATCAGCTGAAACTCGCCGATGCTTTGGCCAAACTGCTTGCGCTCATGAATGTAGGGCACCACGTGATCCATCACCGACTGCATGATGCCGATCGGACCCGCCGCAAGCACAGCCCGTTCATAATCCAAGCCGCTCATCAACACCTTTGCGCCACCATTGAGATGGCCCAAGATGTGGTCGGCAGGCACCTCCACATTCTGGAATACCAACTCACCGGTGTGTGAGCCTCGCATACCCAGCTTGTCGAGCTTTTGCGCAACGGAAAAGCCCTTCATCCCCTTTTCGATGAGAAAGGCGGTCACTCCTCGAGCGCCCAATTCAGGTTCGGTCTTGGCATACACCACGAGCGTGTCCGCGTCTGGCCCGTTGGTGATCCACATCTTGCTGCCGTTGAGGAGGTAGTAGCCTCCTTTGTCTTCGGCCTTGAGTTTCATGCTGATCACGTCAGACCCTGCACCCGGCTCGCTCATGGCCAGAGCGCCCACATGTTCACCCGAGATGAGCTTGGGCAAGTATTTGGCACGCTGCGCGTCATTGCCATTGCGCTTGATCTGATTGACACACAGATTGCTGTGCGCACCATAGCTCAAGCCTACGCTGGCGCTGGCTCGGCTGATTTCCTCCATGGCCACCATGTGCGCGAGGTAGCCCATATCGGCACCCCCATAGGTCTGCGGCACGGTGATGCCCAAGACTCCCAAATCACCCATCTTGCGCCATAGATCCATCGGAAATTGGTCATCATGGTCGATCTGAGCCGCCCGAGGTGCAATTTCGGCCTGCGCGAACTCACGCACCGCGTCTCTGAGTGCATCAATGTCTTCTCCCAGGTCGAAATTCAATCCTGGCAGGTTCATATCCGTCTCCTCGCAAGTCTGGTCGTGGTGGGTGATTCCATGCTACCGATGCCGGCTTGCCCCGGGCTTTCGGGCCCCCTTGGCCAGCAGGGCTTTACAGCGGGCTTCGTGGCCGGCCATCTCCGACAGCGTTTCTTCTAAATCTTGACGTTGCTGCTCTAGCTGCTCTCGGTGGCTTGCCAACACCGCCAAAAAGGCTCGCAGCTGCTGCACCCCTCCCGCAGGCTCGTCATACAGATCCACCAGCTGCTTAATTTCCTGCAGGCTCAACCCCAGTCGCTTGCCGCGCAGTGTCAGCTTCAATCGAGTGCGATCGCGAGGGCTATAGACCCGCTGTCGGCCCACCCGTGAGGGCGTGAGCAACCCCCAATCTTCGTAGAACCGGATCGCCCGAGCGGTGACATCGAACTCCTGCGCCAGCTCGGTGATGGAGTATTGCTTCAACGCGGAATCGGGTTTGCTCGCGAACTTCACCAGGGTCATGGCGCAGCAGTCTTGACGTTAACGTTAACGTCAATGTAACTGAACGCGCCAACTCTAGCCAAACTGGGGCAGCACGTCGTCTTTCAGGGCTTCTCTGCGTTGTCGATAGTCGGGTACGAGCGACTCCACCACCTCCCAAAAGCGGGGGCTGTGGTCCATCACCCTCAGGTGGGCCAATTCATGGGCCACCACATAGTCGATGATCGGCAACCCAAAGTGCACCAGGCGCCAGTTCAAACGGATCACACCATCGGCGCTGGCGCTCCCCCAGCGAGTCTGGGCCGAACTGAGCACCACCCGACGCACCTGCACGCCCAAGCGATCCGCGAACCACTCACATCGCTCCTCAAAGATGCGGCGGGCTTGTCGCTGCATCCAACTCTGCACCGCCTCGCGGAGTTGCTCAGGAGCTGCCGTGTGCGGCAAACCCACATGGAGCGTGGCCTGCGCCACACCTGGCAAGGTCTCTTCGGCCGTTTTCAGCACCACGCCGGTTTGCCTGGGGTCGATCACCAAGATGATGGGCTCACCCAAGTAAGGCAGGGTGGTGCCGTCCTTCCACACCACGCGCGCCTCATCCAAGCGGCGAGCCCGCTCTTGCTGTTCCTGCAATTTGCGCAAGATCCAAGCCGCTTTTTCTTGCAAAGCAGCCTCCACCTCGGACATAGGCACCCACCGTGGAGCACTGACCGTGAGCCCCTCCAGGCCCACCACAAAGCCTATGCTGCGGCGGCGGGCTCGGCAGAACTCATAGGCCACTCGGTGTCCGAGCAACACCACTTCGCGCCGGGCTTTGGGATGCTGGAAATGGACCTCTTGCGCGGTCGAGGCGCTCAGCACACCCATCGGCACCGGCGCCTCTCCAAAAAGCGAGAGTTGAACGCAGTCGGCCTCGGTAGTCGCCAGGGGCTGAAGGGCCTTCGATGGGCTCATGAATAAGCCTCGGCGTCGATGTGTCGCATCTGAGCCTCGATCCAAGCCTCCACTTCGGCCATGAGCTCATCGGCCCTGCGACCGACGCTCGCAATGGGTTCACCAATGCGCACCTCTATCGTGCCCGGTTTCAGCAAAAAGCTGCGGCGAGGCCAGCAGCGCGCGGAGTTGACTGCGATCGGGACGATGGGCACGCCGGCAGCAATGGCCAGGCGCGAGGCGCCAGTCTTGTAAATGCCCTGGCCTCCTCGAGGCGCTCGAGTGCCCTCCGGGAACATGATCACCCAGGTGCCCTGCGCAAACAGCCGGCGACCTTGCTCGGCCACCCGGTTCCAGGCCTCCGCCTTCTTGGAGCGGTCGATATGGATCATGTCCAGACGCGCCATGGCCCATCCAAAAAAGGGAACCCACAGCAACTCTCGCTTGAACACATAGGCCAGCGGGTGAGGCATCAGCGTTGGATAAAAGAAAGTTTCCCAGGTGGACTGATGTTTGGAAGCCAGCAGCACCGCCGAGCGCTCGTTCTCGGCCGTGGGCAGGTGGTCCAAACCTGTCACCTCATAGCGCACCCCGCAGATCACGCGCGCGCCCCAGATGGCCAAGCCCAACCAGCCCATGGTCAACCAGTACAACGGCGTGCTCTTCAAAATGAGAGAGGCCGTCAAGGTCATGAGGGCCCAAGGCACCACGGTCACACCCAGCCACACCACAAAGATCGCCGATCTGATGGCCGCCAGCCAGGTCCAAAGGTTCACGCTGCGGGCCTCCGCCCGTCTTCGTGGGCCGGCAGCTCACCCACCCATTCATCGACGAAGGCCGACAATGAGGTATGAATGTTCACCGCCGGCACACGTTGCAGCAACTGCTCTCGTTGCGATGGGTCCAGTTGGGCCGCTCGGCCACTCAAAATGAGGTGAGCCGGGCATCCGGCCGCGCTGGCAGCTTCCATATCGCGCAGGGTGTCTGAGACCATCGGCACGGTGGACAAATCCACCCCATAACGATCGCCAATGTCCTGCATCATCCCGGGCAATGGCTTTCGACATGCACAGCGGTCTTCCGGCGTATGCGGGCAGAAAAAGACCGCATCGATGCGCCCGCCCATCGCCTGTGCGCGCTGGACCATGTGGACGTGCACGGCATTGACCGAGGCCATGTCGATCATGCCGCGGCCAATGCCCGATTGGTTGGTGGCCACCACAACGTGGTAGCCCGCATGGTGCAATCGCGCCACCGCCTCCAGAGCTCCCTCGATGGGCTCCCACTCGTCGGGCGACTTCACGTGGTCCTCCCGATAGTGATTCAAGATGCCGTCGCGGCCCAGGATGACCAATTTCACAGGTGAGACCTCCGAGTGCCCATCATGTCATGACCTCAGGCATTGGCCAGGCGTGACAGGTCTGCCACTCGGTTCATCGACGCGTGCAAATGGCGCAAGAGCGCCAAGCGGTTACGCCGCAACGCAAGGTCTTCGGCATTCACCATCACGGTCTCAAAAAAAGCGTCAACCGGGTCTTTCAGCGCTGCCCACACACGCAACGAGGCGGTGAAATCTTCGCCGTCGAAAGCCGCGTCAGCTTGCGGTACCACTTGCATCAGCACTTGGTGCAAGGCCTGCTCAGCCGGCTCGATCAAGAGCGTCTGATCGACCGCGGCCTCACCGAGATCCTCCGACTTCTTGAGGATATTGCCCACCCGCTTATTGGCCGCCGCCAAGGCCGGCGACTCAGGCAGCCCCGCAAACGCTCGAACCGCAGCCAGCCGCCGCGGCAGCTGGGCCCAGTGCGCTGGATGCAACGCCACCACGGACTCCACTTCTTGCGGCGTGAAGCCCTGATCTTTCAGATAACCCACCAAGCGCTCCGACAAAAAGTGGGACAACTCTGCCTGCGCCTGACCGTGTGATGCGGCAAACACCTTGAACGCTTGCGACACCAGTTCGGGCACCTGCAGGGGCATTGCACGCTCAATGAGCATGCGGATCACGCCCAGTGCATGGCGGCGCAATGCAAAGGGGTCTTTGTCACCCGTGGGCACCTGACCGATGCCAAACAACCCCGCGAGGGTCTCAAGCTTGTCAGCGAGCGCCACGGCGAGTCCCACGTCGCCCCGAGGCAAATCGTCTCCGGCAAACCGCGGCCGGTAGTGGTCTTCGATGGCTTGGGCGATCTCATCGCGAAGGCCGTCATGCCGCGCGTAATACGCCCCCATGATGCCTTGAAGCTCTGGGAACTCGCCCACCATGTCGGTGAGCAAGTCGGCTTTTGCCAAGGTGGCTGCTTCATCGGCCAGGTCTGCCAAGGTCAAGCCGCCCAATTGTTCGCCGATGTGGCGCGCCAATTGACGAACCCGCTCGATGCGTTCACCTTGCGTGCCCAACTTGCCGTGGTAAACCACCTTGGCCAGTCCTGGTACCCGGCTTGCCAGCGTGCGCTTGCGATCCTGGTCATAGAAAAATTTGGCGTCGGCCAGTCGAGGTCGCACCACCCGCTCGTTGCCTTGCACCACGCGTTGCGGATCGGCAGGCCGGACATTGCTCACGACCAAGAATTTATGGGTCAAGCGCCCCTGCGCATCCAACAGGGGAAAGTACTTTTGATTGGCCTTCATCGTCAAGATGAGGCACTCTTGTGGCACCGACAAGAACTCGGGGTCGAAACTGCAGGTCAGCACGTTCGGACGCTCCACCAGGGCCGTCACTTCGTCCAGCAAGGCGGCATCGTCCACGGGGGTCAGGCCTTGCGACGCCGCCGCTTCTCGCAATTGGCGTGCAATGTCCTCGCGGCGGGCCTCGAAACTCGCCACCACCGCCCCCTGTTCGAGCAGTTGCTGCTCGTAGCGGTCGGCATGGTCGATCGAAAGCGCCGCGGCACGCGCCTCAAAACGGTGACCTTGTGTCTGGCGGCCCGCATGCAATCCCAACGCACTCAAGGGCAGCAGGTCCTGGCCATACAACGCAACCAGTCCGTGTGCGGGGCGCACAAATCGCACGCTGCTCCAGCCATCGGCCAATTGATAGGTCATGACCTTAGGGATGGGCAGCTGCACCAACGCCGAGTCCAGCGCTTTTTGGGCCCCCACTGCCAAACTCACGCCCGAGGCCAAGGTGTCCAAGTACAAGGCTTGGGCCTTGCCCTCGCCTCGCGTTTGCAGGCGAGCCGCTGCGCTCGCATCCTCGCCCAGGCTGGCCAGCTTCTTGATCAACGCGGGCGTGGGTTGACCGTCGGCCCCGATGCCCACGGACACTGGCATCAGCTTATGACTCACAGCTTGATCGGGTGCACGTTCTCGCACGCCTGACAGGTGGGCTGCCAAACGCCGTGGAGTGGCGTAGACCTTCAGCGTGGAGGCGGCATCCGTCAACAAGGAAGCCTTCAGCGAGGCTTGCAAGGCTTCTCCAAAGGCCGCGCCCAAGCGAGCCAGGGCCTTGGGCGGCAACTCCTCGACCAACAATTCGATGAGCAGACTGTCTTGGCGCATGCTCATCCTCCCTTCTTGGATGGCGTGGCCGACGCGCTGGCCAGCGCGGCCTCGCGGGCCGCCTGCGCACTTTGCATTTGTGCGGACACTTCCTGCGCCCAGTCTCGAGGCGCCATGGGAAATCCCAAACGCGCCCGGCTGTCGACATAACTCTGCGCCACCGATCGCGCCAAGTTGCGAATGCGACCAATGTAAGCGGCGCGCTCAGTCACACTGATCGCTCCACGGGCGTCCAACAAGTTGAAGGTGTGCGCTGCCTTCAGCACCTGCTCATAGGCCGGCAGCGCCAATTGTTGTCCTACCAGGTGCTGGGCTTGCTTCTCGTGGGCGCCGAACGCCGTGAGCAAAAAGTCCACATCACTGTGCTCGAAGTTGTAGGTGCTTTGCTCCACCTCGTTTTGATGGTAGACATCTCGGTACGTCAGAGAATCGGTCCACTGCAGGTCGTAGACGTTGTCCACTCCTTGCAAATACATCGCCAGTCGCTCCAGGCCGTAGGTGATCTCCCCCGTCAGAGGCTTGCAGTCGATGCCTCCCACTTGCTGGAAATAGGTGAACTGTGTGACCTCCATGCCATTGAGCCACACCTCCCATCCCAAACCCCAAGCACCCAGTGTGGGGTTTTCCCAATCGTCCTCCACAAAGCGCACATCGTTGGCCTGCAGGTCAAAGCCGAGCGCCTTGAGCGACCCCAGGTACAGCTCCAGGATATTGGCAGGCGCGGGCTTGAGCACCACCTGGTACTGGTAGTAATGCTGAAGCCGATTGGGATTGTCGCCATATCGGCCGTCTTTGGGACGCCGACTGGGCTGCACATAGGCCGCCCGCCAGGGTTCAGGGCCCAAGGCACGCAAGAACGTGGCCGTGTGGCTGGTGCCAGCCCCCACCTCCATGTCGTAGGGCTGTAAAAGCGCGCAGCCTTGCGCGTCCCAGTAGGACTGCAAGGTCAAAATGATCTGCTGGAAGGTCAGCATGAGAGGGTGTGCGAGGTCGCGACGAAAAGGAGCAACCCTCGAGTTTAAGCGGCTGCGAGCCTGCGGCTCAAATGTCTCACCCAGCCCACCATCGCCAGGGCGACACCCATCAAGGGCCACAGCCCGGCCTGGCCCGCCCACCACGCATAGGGGGTGAGGCCACTGCGTCCCTCCACGTCCCCGTGCAGCACGCCGCGTGAAGAGGGGGGCAGCGACTTCACCACGCGGCCGGTGTGGTCCACGATGGCTGTCACGCCGGTGTTGGTGGCCCTCAACATGGGTCGCTGCAGTTCCATCGTGCGCAAGCGGGTGATATTCAGGTGCTGGGGAAGGGCCACCGTGTCACCGAACCAAGCGATGTTGCTCACATTCACCAACACGGTGGGGGCCAGCGCGGGCTCCCGAAACCGGGCTGCCAACTCCTCGCCAAAGAGGTCCTCGTAGCAGATATTGGGGGCCAGTCGTTGGCCCATCGCCAGAAATGACGGCGCCCCCACGCGGCCCCGCTCAAAATCTCCCAGCGGCAAATTCATCAACTGCGTGAACCAGCGAAAGCCCGAGGGGATGAACTCTCCGAAGGGCACGAGGTGATGCTTGTCGTAGCGGTAGGGCGCTTGTTGGGCCAGGCCGACCACCGAGTTGGTGTACCCAATTGAAAAGTCGCCCAAAGGCACGCCCACCAGAGCCGCGCGGTTTGACTGCTCAAAATGCGCCACCTGCGACGCCCACCATTCGGGCGCCACATCTTGCATCTGGCTGGGCAACAGAGGCACCGCAGTCTCCGGAGTGACCACCAAATCGCCGCCCGACTCTCGCAACGCATGGGCCAACCATGCGAGGTTCGAAGGCACCCGTTCCAGCGAAAACTTCTCGTCTTGCGCCACCTGTGTCTGGATCAACGACACCGTGAACTTGCCCGCGGAGTGCGTGAACTCTATCCGGCCCCAATGGTCGAGAGCTCCCAAGCCCACCACCAGGCCCACCCCCAAGACCACCGAGGTCCGCCAGCGATGGCCTGTTCGAGCATCCCCCGACGCCTGCTGAACCCCTGGTGCCCCCCAAACTCCCGTCAACCACGCCGACAGGCCCGCCATCACGGCGCCCATTCCATACACGCCCACCCAGGGCGCCAAAGCCCCCCAAGGCGCATCCACCCCCGCATACCCACTGGCCACCCAAGGAAAGCCCGTGCCCAGCAGGCCCCGCGCGCACTCAGCCAACGCCCACAACGAGGCAAAAAGCCCGGCATCCCACCCCGGCTTGCCGGTCCGCCAAGCGGCATAGCCTGCGCCCGCCAGGGCCAGATACGCCGACAGGGCCGTCGTCAGCAGCACCACCGCCGCCGCAGCGAGCCATGCGGGCAAGTGGCCGT
This sequence comes from uncultured Rubrivivax sp., assembly GCA_964498795.1. Taxonomy (GTDB): domain Bacteria; phylum Pseudomonadota; class Gammaproteobacteria; order Burkholderiales; family Burkholderiaceae_C; genus Rubrivivax. The sequence continues at coordinate 24,720 of CAZCJB010000017.1, forward strand.
ACTGATGCATGCTCACGAACAGCCACCACACCCCGGTGGTCAACCACCCCAAAGCGAAGGCCCCAGACAACCACGCGGCATCCCGCACCGAGCGATGGTGGGGGAGACTGCACCGATTCAGTTGGCTCACCAGCCACATCACCGTCAGCGGCGGCAGCCACCACATCCACGTGTGGTGGAAAGCCATCGTCTGAATCGCCCCCAAGCCCAGGGCCAGCCCCAAACGGAGAACCGGCACCCCGCTGGCGCCGGGCTTCCTCTCACGGACCCAGGTCTGGGTCAAGGTCAGGGTTCCCGCTGGGACGACGCCGCAGCGCCCTGATCGGCCTCTGCGCGTCTCACCCGGTACCAACGCACAGCGCCACCGCGGGTCCACATCGCCGTAAAACGCCATCCCGGGAGATCCACCGATTCCCCTCGGCGCGGAACCCGTCCGAGCCGGTCCGACAGCAGCCCGCCGATGGTGTCAAATTCATCGTCGGGGCACTGCAACCCCAGCGCCTCGTTCACTTCGCTGACGCTGGCGTCACCCGCCACCCGCAGCGTGCCGTCCGCCAGGGTGTACACACTGGCCTGGGCCTCGGACTCATCGAACTCATCCTCGATTTCGCCCACGATCTCTTCAAGCACGTCTTCAATCGTGATCAGGCCTGCGGTGTTGCCAAACTCATCGATGACGATGGCCAAATGGTTGCGATTGGTTCGAAAATCTCGAAGCAGTTCATTGAGCCGCTTGCTCTCCGGCACAAAAACCGCAGGCCGCAGCAAGGTGCGTAAATTCAGCTCCGGCGCTCGCTGCAGCTTGAGCAAGTCTTTGGCCATGAGAATGCCAATGATGTGGTCCCGAGACCCTTCAAACACCGGGAATCGCGAATGGGCCGTGTCGATCACCAAGGCCAGCAACTCCTCGTAGGGCGCCCGGATATCCAATAAATCCATCCGCGGCGCGGCCACCATCACGTCGCCGGCCGTCATGTCGGCCATGCGCAACACCCCCTCCAACATGGCCCGCGACTCGGGCTCGATGAGGTGGCGATCCTCGGCCTGTGCCAAAGCCTCGATCAACTCGTCGCGCGAGTCGAGCCCAGGCGAGACGAACTCCAAGATTCGATCCCACAAGGTGCGTTTGGATGAACGGAAATCCGAGGCGCGGTCGGGGGATCCCTGCACGATGCGCTCGGACTTGGAAGGTTGTGGATCGGACACAGCGGTGCCGGAAGTGACGATACCGGCGAGAATACCCGACCTTTCCATCTATTTTCTCATTGCCATGGCTCTTATCCCCGCCACCATCCTCACGGGCTTTCTAGGCTCCGGCAAAACTACATTGCTCAAACGTGTCCTCAGCGAAGCCCACGGCCAAAAGATCGCAGTGATCGAAAACGAGTTCGGTGAAGAAAACATCGACAACGACATCCTCGTCAGCGACACAAAGGAGCAGGTCATCCAAATGAGCAACGGTTGCGTGTGTTGCACCATCCGTGAAGACCTGCGCACCACCCTGTCTGATTTGGCGGCACGCCGTCGCAAGGGCGAGTTGGACTTCGAGCGGGTCGTCATCGAAACCACGGGGCTGGCCGATCCCGGGCCCGTTGCCCAGACCTTTTTCATGGACGATGAGATTGCTGAGGCCTACTTGCTCGACTCCATCGTCACTCTCGTCGATGCCAAGCACGCCAATCAGCAGCTCGACACGCGTCAAGAGGCCCGCCGGCAGATCGGATTTGCCGACCAGATATTTATCAGCAAGACCGACTTGGTCGATGAAGCCCAAGTGCACGCGCTCAGCCATCGCATCAAGCACATGAATCCCCGGGCGCCACAAAAGAAGGTGCACTTTGGCGATGTCAAGATTTCTGAAGTCTTCGATCTCAAAGGGTTCAATCTCAACGCCAAACTGGAGATAGACCCAGAGTTTCTCAACCCCGACGACGGGCACCACCACGGCCACGATCATGATCACGGTCATGACCACCATGGACATGGGCACGATCACCATGGCCACGAGCATGGTGAGCACTGCGATCACCCCCATCACCACCACCACGACGATGACGTGAAGTCTTTCGTGTTTCGAGCCGAGCGGGCCTTCAACCCGGCCAAGCTCGAAGACTTCCTGGGGGCGATCGTGCAGGTCTACGGACCCAAAATGTTGCGCTACAAGGGCGTCCTCTTTATGAAGGGAAGCGACCGCAAAGTCATCTTCCAAGGCGTGCACCAACTCATGGGCAGCGATCTGGGCCCCAAGTGGGCGCCCGGGGAAAAGAAGTTGAGCAAAATGGTCTTCATTGGCATTGACCTGCCCAAAGACGTGTTGTTGCAGGGCCTGGAGCAGTGCCTGAGTTGATGTGCAGGATCTTGAGCCTGCCCATGGACCCCTGGGCTCGAGCCTCGCTACAATCCGCGCGCTTATCAAACCCATACATGCCAGGAGTTGCCCCTTGAGCAAGTCGTCCGCAAAGCCCTCCCGCCCCGCAGCCAAGTCCGGGCGGCCCGCGGCCAAGCCGGCCAAGACCGCCAAGCCTGCGGGCAAAGCGGCACCGAAGGCTCCTCCAAAGGCTCCTCCAAAGGCCCCCCCTAGAGCGGCTCCGAAGGCCCCCCCGAGGGCAGCGCCCAAGGCCGCCTCGAAGCCGGTAAAAAAGGCTGCAGCCAAGCCCGCCCCCGCCTCCTCGGTGAAGGCGAAATCGATAGGGAAGGTGCCCCCGAAAGCGCCCTCGAAAGCGCCCTCGAAAGCACCGTCCAAAGCGGCCCCCAAGGCCGGCTCGAAAGCCTCGGTAAAACCCGCCGTCAAGGCGGCGCTCAAAGCACCCGCCAAACCCAGCCCCAAAGTGGCTCCTAAGGTGGCTCATAAGGTGGCTCATAAGGTGGCTCCCAAACCGGCCGCGAAGGCTGTCTTGCTCTCCACCCCTGCTGCCTCAACCGCTGCGGCCGCCCAACGGTTCACCGACCGCTTCGGCCCGGCCAAAACTCCTGCAAGAAAGCTTCCCGAACCGATGGAGCCCGCCAAAACTGCCACCAAGGTCGACCCCAAACTGGCCAATGCCTGGAAAAAGAAGGCTGGCCGAGAACTGACCGAGGCCGAATTGCTCGCCATGCCCGAGGGTGAGTACATGAACGACCACCAATTGGAGTTTTTCCGCTTCCGCCTGCTGGCTCAAAAAGACGATCTGCTGTCCAACGCTGGCGAGACCACCGAGCACTTGCGTGAAGACACCTCCATCGTCCCGGATCCTGCCGACCGGGCCACGATCGAAGAAGAGCACGCGCTGGAGCTGCGCACCCGCGACCGTGAACGCAAGCTGCTGAAGAAAATCATGCAAGCCCTGGGCCGAATCGACAGCGGCGACTATGGCTTTTGCGACGAAACCGGGGAACCCATTGGTTTGCCCCGCTTGTTGGCACGTCCCACGGCCACGTTGTCTCTCGAGGCGCAACAGCGGCGCGAGCTCAAGCAAAAGATGTTTGGGGATTGACTCCCGCGCTCAGCGCGACAGTGGCATGATTCGGGGTTGACGTAAACGTCAATTCCGTGTCCCGTGGGCGCCATGCCCGGAGCTCCGTGCCATGACCGACTTGTCTGCTGATTTCAAGGCCCTCGCGCAATATCGCCCCCATCACAAGGTTCGCTTTGTGACCGCCGCGAGCCTCTTTGATGGCCATGACGCGGCCATCAACATCATGCGCCGCATCTTGCAAAGCATGGGCGCCGAAGTCATCCACCTGGGCCACAACCGATCGGTCGACGATGTCGTGACCGCTGCGCTGCAAGAGGACGCGCATGGCATTGCGCTCAGCAGCTACCAAGGCGGTCACGTCGAATATTTCAAATACATGGTGGATCTGCTGCGCAGCCGCGGCGGAGAGCACATTCAGGTCTTTGGCGGTGGGGGCGGCGTCATCGTGCCTGCCGAGATCCGAGAACTGCAAGACTATGGCGTCGGCCGCATCTACAGCCCCGAGGATGGTCAACGCATGGGGCTCCAAGGCATGATCGGCGAGATGCTCATGCGTTGCGACCGCAATTTGGCGACCTTCGCGCCAAAAAACGTCGCATCCTTGCAGGGCCATGCCGATGCCGCCTGGCGGTCTTTGGCGCAATCCATCACCGCCCTGGAAAACGGTCAAGCAGACGCCGCTTTCAAAGCGGCACTCCACCAAATGGCGGCCCAGTCGACCATTCCCGTGGTCGGCATCACTGGCACGGGCGGTGCGGGCAAGTCCAGCCTCACCGATGAGCTCATCCGCCGACTGCGTCTCGATCAAGGCGACGCGCTGCGCATTGCCCTCATCAGCATCGACCCCTCTCGGCGCAAGAGCGGTGGCGCGCTTTTGGGCGATCGCATCCGCATGAACGCCATCGGCCCGTGGCAGCAGGGCGCACGCGTGTACATGCGCAGCCTGGCCACGCGCGATTTCGGCAGCGAAATCAGCCAGGCGCTGCCCGACGTCGTGGCAGCCTGCAAAACGGCCGGCTTTGACCTCATCATCGTCGAGACTTCAGGCATCGGTCAGGGAGACGCCGCCATCGTCCCGCTGGTAGACGTGCCCGTCTATGTCATGACGCCCGAATTCGGGGCCGCCAGCCAACTCGAGAAAATCGACATGCTCGACTTCGCCGAGTTCGTGGCCATCAACAAATTCGACCGCAAGGGCGCTCAGGATGCCTGGCGCGATGTGGCCAAACAGGTGCAGCGCAATCGTGAAGCCTGGACCGCCGCTGCGGAGGACATGCCCGTGTTCGGCACCATGGCCAGCCGGTTCAATGATGACGGCGTCACGGCCCTGTACCAGGCGCTCAAGCCGCGGCTTGCGGCGCTCGGCCTGCGACTCAGGCAAGGCTCACTGCCAGTTGTGAGCACTCACTATAGTAGTCAGCAAGGGACCATCGTACCTGGTGCTCGCGTGCGCTATTTGGCCGACATCGCAGACACGGTGCGCACTTACAAGCGGCGCGCGCGCGAACAGGCGCGCCTGGCACGCGAAGTCCAGCAGCTGCGGGCGTCGGCGGACATGTTGCACACCAACAAGCCTGAGCGGCATCGCGCCCGCGAGGCCGTGCTCGATCTGGCCACGCAGCGCGAAGCCTTGCTCGATGCCCACTCGCGCAAGCTGTTGGCCCAGTGGCCTGATATGCAGAAGGCCTATGCGGGCGATGAGTACGTCGTCAAGATTCGCGACAAAGAGATTCGCACGGCACTCACTCACATGACGTTGTCTGGCCACAAGATTCGCAAAGTGGCCTTGCCAGGCTATGAATGTCACGGCGAGTTGCTTAAGTGGCTGCTGCTTGAGAACGTCCCCGGGTCCTTCCCTTACACCGCCGGCACCTTTGCCTTCAAGCGCGAGAACGAGGATCCCACGCGCATGTTTGCGGGCGAGGGTGATGCCTTCCGTACCAACCGCCGCTTCAAGCTCTTGTCCGAAGGCATGCCCGCAAAACGCCTGTCCACGGCTTTTGATTCGGTCACCCTCTACGGCAACGACCCCGACCTGCGTCCCGACATCTACGGCAAGGTGGGCAATTCGGGGGTGTCCATCGCCACCCTTGATGACCTCAAAGTCCTGTATTCGGGCTTTGACCTCACCCACCCCACCACGTCGGTGAGCATGACCATCAATGGCCCCGCGCCCAGCATCTTGGCCATGTTCATGAACACGGCCATCGATCAAAACCTGGACAAGTTCAGGGCCGACAACGGCCGCGACCCCACCCGAGACGAGGCCGAAAAAGTTCGCGCCTGGACCTTGGCCAATGTGCGCGGCACGGTGCAAGCTGACATCCTCAAAGAAGACCAAGGCCAGAACACCTGCATCTTCTCCACCGAATTCAGCCTCAAGGTGATGGGCGACATTGCCGAGTGGTTTGTGCAGCACGACGTGCGCAATTTCTACTCGGTGTCCATCTCGGGGTATCACATCGCCGAGGCGGGCGCCAACCCCATCAGCCAGTTGGCCTTCACGCTCAGCAACGGCTTCACCTTCGTCGAAGCCTACTTGGCGCGCGGCATGCACATTGACGACTTCGCGCCCAATCTGAGCTTCTTCTTCAGCAACGGCATGGACCCCGAGTACACCGTACTCGGCCGGGTGGCACGCCGCATATGGTCCACCGCCATGCGTGATCGCTATGGGGCCAATGAGCGCTCCCAAAAGCTCAAGTACCACATTCAAACCAGTGGCCGGAGCCTGCACGCCCAAGAAATCGATTTCAACGACATCCGCACCACGTTGCAGGCTTTGATTGCTGTTTACGACAACTGCAACTCGCTGCACACCAACGCCTACGACGAGGCCATCACCACGCCCACCGAAGAGAGCGTGCGACGGGCCATGGCCATTCAGCTCATCATCAACCGCGAATGGGGCCTGGCCAAAAACGAAAACCCCAGCCAAGGCGCCTTCATCATCGACGAGCTCACCGAGCTGGTCGAAGAAGCGGTGCTGAGCGAATTCGAGCGCATCGCCGAGCGCGGCGGGGTGCTGGGGGCCATGGAGACCGGTTACCAGCGCAGCAAGATCCAGGAAGAGAGCATGCACTACGAGATGCTCAAGCACACCGGTGAGTACCCCATCGTGGGGGTCAACACCTTCCGCAACCCGCACGGCGACCCGGTGCCGCAGTCCATCGAACTCGCACGCTCCACCGAAGAAGAAAAACGCTCCCAACTGCAGCGCTTGCAAGACTTCCATACCCGGCACGCTCACGAGGCACCGGCCATGCTGCAGCGCCTGCAACAAGCCGTCATCGATCACCAAAACGTGTTCGCCGTGCTCATGGAAGCGGTGCGAGTGTGCAGCCTGGGCCAAATCACCAACGCCTTGTTTGAGGTGGGCGGCCAATACCGCCGCAGCATGTAATGCCCCTGGCTGCACGAGTCGCCCAACCCGCCCTCGTGCTCCTCAATCCAGCGGCGGCAGGAGGTCGAGCCTTGCGTTGGGCGCCCGCCCTGCAGCAGTGGCTCAGGCAGCAAGCCCCTGGGGTCGCCTGTCACATACCCGCCTCGGCGCAAGAACTCGTGGCTTGCATCCAACAAGCCCCTGAAGGCTCTCGGGTGGTGCTCGTGGGCGGAGACGGCACGGTCCACTGCGCGCTGCCCGCACTCGTCGAGCGGCGCCATGAGATGGGTTTGGTGCCCTTGGGCAGTGGCAACGACACGGCCCGAGCCCTCGGATTGCAGGGCATGCCTAGGGCGTCGGCGTTGCGGCTCGCGCTCAGTGGCCCAGCTTCGTCATGGGACCTTGGTCACTGCGAGTCCTTGGCTCCCGCGTCCCACGCAGGGCACTCGTCGAAGCTATTTGTCAGCAGCCTGGCAGCCGGCTTCGACGCGTCGGTGGGGCTGCGTGCCCTTCGCGGGCCCCGATGGTTGCGAGGCATGCCTCGCTACTTGTGGGCGACCCTGAGTGAGTTGGCTCACGTGAATTGCCATCCGATGCGGGTCTGGCG
>CAZCJB010000018.1:0-31754 GCA_964498795.1 uncultured Rubrivivax sp.
ATGGACTCAGGCTTTTCCTACTAGCAGTTTTGGAGCTTCTACTATTAGAGCTTTGTCTTCGCGTGGGTGCAAACCCTGAATTCCCTCGAATTGGAACCTCGAGCCTTGCGAGAAGCCAGCCAAGTCGCGGCGCTGGTGAATTTGACCCGAGCTGCCTTGGGTCAAGTCGATGGCATTGCGCGCCTTACGCTGTTGAAATCTTTGGGGCAAGTGGGCTTGCTGCATATTCGGCCTCACGAGCCCACCGACCAGATCGAACCCGAAGCCAAGGATCGATTTCATCGTGAACTCGCGCAAGAGATTCGCCGCCAACTCGGTCCTCAGGCTCAGCTGTCCACCTCAGTAAATGGATGGCCGGGGCTGTGGCTCAGGTTTTCCATCGGACCCGACACGCTGTGGCTGCATCTCGAGGATTCGCAAAGATTGCAGCTGCATCAATCCACGGTATTGGTCTGGCTGGGCATCGCCCTGCTGGCCACTGCCGCGGCCTCCGCAGCGATCGCGGGATTGATCAATCGACCCCTCAAGCAACTGGGCGTGGCATTGCAACATGTTCGAGAGGGACGTTTGGACCACCGAATGCCAGAGAACAGCGCCACACGTGAAATTCATGAACTCAATCACGGCTTCAACGAGATGGTCCACCGCCTGCAGCAAGTCGACCGAGAACGCACCGTGATGCTCGCAGGCATCAGCCACGATCTGCGCACGCCACTCTCGAGATTGCGCCTGGAATTGGAGATGAGCGTTCAGGATCCCGAGGCACGGCGCCACATGGCGCAGGACATTGAGCAAGCCCAAAATACCTTGGGACAGTTCATGGCGTATGCACAACCTCATGACCCCGACGTGCAACCGCTCATGCTGCAACCTTGGTTGACTCAATTTCTTGCCCCCTACACCTGTGCACCCGACCTGTGCGTGCGCTTGGTATTGCCCGAGACGACACAGGTGTTGGCCGAGCCAGTGGGCCTGGAGCGGATCTTGACCAATGTGTTGGAAAACGCCCGGCGCTACGGGAAGACCCCTGGTACTTCGGTGGCGCAGGTCTGCATCCAGGGCACGTTGATCGATGACACACTGCAGCTCGACATCACGGACCACGGGTCAGGCGTTCCACCCGACACGATTTCTCAGCTGACGCAACCCTTTTTCCGCGTGGACACTTCTCGCCAAGATGCACATGGTGCGGGGCTCGGGCTGGCCATCGTGGAACGGACCCTGCATCGCATGGGGGGGCGGCTGTTCATTTCAAACCAGCCCCAGGGTGGGTTGCGGGTGCGGTTGGTGATGCGTGCACTGCGCTGATCGCGTTCAACAAACACACCGCCCGCGCCTCGATGGCACGCCCTTCTCCCACGGGCCCCATCTTTTCAGCGGTTTTGGCCTTGACGTTGACCTGCCCCGGGCCCAATTGCAAGGCCTGAGCGATGCGATCGCACATGGCAGGAATGAAGGCCCCCAACTTCGGCGCCTGCGCAATGACCGTGGCGTCGATATTGACAATTTCATAGCCCGCAGTCCGAACCTTGGATCCCACCTCAGCCAGCAGGATGAGCGAATCCGACCCCTGGTGGACCGGGTCGGTATCAGGGAAATGCCGACCGATATCGCCCAACGCGGCGGCCCCCAAAAGCGCATCGGCGATCGCGTGAAGCAAGGCATCGGCATCGGAGTGCCCGAGAAGCCCGCGCGTGTGCGGCACCCGAACGCCACCCAGCATCAAGGGACGCCCCTCGACGAGGGCATGCACATCCCATCCTTCTCCAATGCGCAAAGTCGTCGTGGTCATGAATCATCTCCAGGAACGCGCGAAGCCAGCAGGCGTTCTGCCAATGGGAAATCTTCGGGATAAGTCACCTTGAGGTTTTCAAGTGACCCTTGTACCAGCTTGGGGCTCAAGCCCAGCTGTTCAATGGCGCTGGATTCGTCGGTGACCGATTCTCCTGCCGCAGCCAAGGCGCGCCGCAACAGCCCGCAGCGAAACATCTGCGGGGTTTGGGCCATCCATTTCCCGCTTCGGCTGAGGGTCGCGCTCACTCGCTCACCCACCGACTCCTTGAGTGTGTCCGCCACAGGCCACGCCAGCAAACCACCCACGTCATCGCCCTCACAGGCCGAGATGAGCCGGGACACCCACTCGGGTCTCAAGAGGCACCGAGCGGCATCGTGGACCAGCACCCAATCGTTGTCTGCCACACCGCGTTGCCGCAAGGCATTCAGTCCAGCGCCGACCGTGGCGGCGCGCGTGTCACCGCCGCACCGCTCAACCCAGGCTTTGGCCCCATGAAACGAAGGTACTTCAGTCTCAAATTGGCGATCGTCCGCGGACAGCACCACCAAAATGCCGGACAAGCGGGATACTCCAGCCAAGGCCTCCAGCGTGTGCGCCACTGCAGCTCTCCCCGCCACACGCACGTATTGCTTGGGCACCGCTGCACCTGCACGGGATCCCACGCCGGCACAGGGGACCAGCGCAAAAAATCGGTCAGCGGCGGGGTCAGCATCAGCACTCATGACCAGATTCTAGAATCCTTAGATGCAACTTCCTGTGGTCCATGCCGGAAAGCGGTACGTGATGCCCCGACCTTGGGGATCGGCCGATGCGCTGCTACTGGCTCGATGGTGCCTCGAGCGCGCCCGCGAGGGTCGGATGAGCGCCGTCGTGTCGGCCGACCCGGCCGACAGCCAGCGTCTGGCCGATGAAATGGTGTTCTTTGAACCCTCCCTGAGGGTGGCGGTCTTTCCTGACTGGGAAACACTCCCCTACGACACCTTCAGCCCCCATCAAGACCTCATCTCTGAACGCTTGGCCACGCTCTGGCGCCTGATGCGCAAGGACCTGGACGTCTTGCTCGTGGCGGCCAGCACTTGCGCCACACGCACCTGCCCCCCCTCCTTCTTGGCAGCCACCACCTTTCACTTCAAACAAAAGACGCGGCTCGATGAATCGGCGTTGAAAAGTCAATTGACCATCGCGGGCTATCAACACGTCAGCCAAGTGGTGGCTCCGGGTGAATATGCCGTGCGCGGCGGTTTGATCGATCTGTTCCCCATGGGGTCAGCGGTCCCCTACCGGGTGGACCTGTTTGCCGATGAAGTGGATTCCATTCGGACGTTCGACCCGGATACTCAACGCAGCCTTTATCCCGTGCCCGAGGTTCGATTGCTGCCAGGCCATGAGTTTCCGATGGATGAGGCCGCACGCACGGCGTTCAGAGCACGATGGCGCGAGCGCATGGAAGGTGATCCCTCAAAAGCCCGCATTTACAAGGACATGGCGCAGGGGATCGCCACGGGTGGCATCGAATATTTTTTGCCCCTTTTCTTTGACGAGCCGGCCAGCCTTTTCGATCATTTGCCCCACGATGCGGCCTGGGTCCTGCACGGCGAGATTGATGAGGCCCTCGACCGGTTTTGGGTCGACACGCGAGAACGCCACCGATTCCTGCAACACGACCCGGAGCGCCCTCTCCTGCCGCCCGAAGCATTGTTCATGCGGCCTGAGGACTTCTACGTTCGCCTGCAAGATTACGGCGTTTTGAGTTTGCGAGGGCATGACGCGCTGGATTGGGCGCGTCCGCTGCCTGACGTCAGTGTCGATCGAGGCTCGACCGAGCCACTGCATGCCTTGCATCACCATCTCACACAGACCCCATCTCGGGTTCTTTTGGTGGCAGAAAGTGAAGGCCGGCGAGAAAGTCTGCTCGACTTTCTGCGTGACCACCGCATGGACATCCCCAGCGTGGGGTCGTTGAAGGAATTTTTGGAGAATGCGTCAGAAAAGGTGGCCATCGTGGCGGCGCCGCTGGCCTCGGGGTTCGCCTGGCGCGTAGCCGACAGCGGGATTTCAGTGCAATTCATCACTGAAACCGAGTTGTTTGCCAGCACGCCGCAAGCGCGCCGGCGCCGCAAGCAAGAGCAAACCAGCAGCGTCGATGCGTTGATCAAAGATCTTTCTGAACTGAAGATCGGTGATCCTGTCGTTCACATCAACCACGGCATCGGGCGCTATCAAGGATTGATTGAGATTGATGCCGGCGAAGGGCCTTCAGAGTTCCTGCATCTCGAATACGCCGATCGAGCCACGCTCTACGTTCCGGTGTCTCAACTGCACTTGATTGGCCGCTACACGGGCGTCAGTGCCGACGAAGCGCCCCTGCACCGCTTGGGTTCAGGCCAATGGGAGAAAGCGCGACGAAAGGCAGCCGAGCAGGTTCGTGACACGGCGGCGGAGCTCCTGAACCTATATGCACGCCGGGCCGCCCGCGAGGGCTTCGCCCTCCGCTACTCGGCCTCCGACTATGAGGCTTTCGCCGCCAGCTTCGGCTTCGAGGAAACCGCCGACCAACGCGCGGCCATCCATGCGGTGATCCAGGACATGATCAGCCCCCGCCCCATGGACCGCTTGGTGTGCGGTGATGTCGGTTTTGGCAAGACCGAAGTCGCCTTGCGTGCGGCCTTCGTGGCCGTGCATGCAGGCAAACAAGTGGCGCTCTTGGCGCCTACCACGCTGCTCGCCGAGCAACACTTTCAGACCTTGTCCGATCGATTTGGCAAGTGGCCTGTCAAAGTGGCTGAGCTGTCTCGATTCCGCTCGCCCAAGGAAGTGAAAGCGGCTATCGAAGGCATCGAAGATGGCACGGTCGACATTGTGGTGGGCACCCACAAGCTCCTGAGTCAAGACGTCAAATTCAAGCGCTTGGGGTTGCTCATCATCGATGAAGAGCATCGGTTTGGGGTTCGTCACAAAGAGGCCATGAAGGCACTGCGTGCCGAGGTGGACGTGTTGACGCTCACCGCTACGCCCATCCCCCGCACCTTGGGCATGGCCCTGGAAGGATTGCGCGACCTGTCAGTGATCGCCACGGCGCCACAGCGGCGATTGGCCATCAAGACCTTTGTTCGCAATGAGGGGACCGGCGTCATCCGAGAGGCCGTCTTGAGAGAGCTCAAGCGAGGTGGCCAGGTCTACTTCCTGCACAACGAAGTCGAGACCATCGTCAACCGGCGAGACAAGTTGGCAGAACTCGTGCCCGAAGCGCGCATCGCCATTGCCCATGGTCAGATGCCCGAGCGCGAGCTGGAGCAGGTCATGAGGGACTTCGTGGCCCAACGGTATAACTTGCTGCTGTGTTCCACCATCATTGAAACGGGCATCGACGTTCCAACCGCCAACACGATCGTGATTTCGCGGGCTGACAAGTTCGGATTGGCCCAGTTGCATCAGTTGCGGGGTCGCGTGGGTCGCAGCCACCACCAAGCCTATGCGTACCTGTTGGTCCCGGATGTGGAAGGCTTGACCAAGCCCGCGGCCCAACGCTTGGACGCCATTCAGAGCATGGAGGAGTTGGGCTCCGGCTTTTATTTGGCCATGCATGACCTGGAGATTCGAGGCGCCGGAGAGGTCCTCGGTGAAAATCAAAGTGGGAACATGATGGAGGTGGGCTTTCAGCTGTACAACGAGATGCTGGCAGAGGCCGTCCGGTCCTTGAAGGCCGGTCGTGAACCTGATTTGTTGTCGCCTCTGTCCGCCACCACCGACATCAACCTGCATGCACCCGCACTCCTCCCCGATGCATACTGCGGTGATGTGCACACCCGTCTGAACCTTTACAAGCGCTTGGCCACAGCCAACACCTCCGATCAACTCGATGCCCTGCTCGAGGAATTGACCGATCGATTTGGTCGTTTGCCGCCGCAAGCCCAGGTCTTGTTTGAGACCCACCGGTTGCGGGTGCTGGCCAAGCCTTACGGTGTTTTGAAGATCGACGCCGGGCCCAAGATGATGGGCATTACCTTTCGACCCAATCCGCCCGTAGACGCCAACAAAATCATTGCCCTGGTTCAGAAGCAGCGCTCGGTGCGCTTGGCAGGCAACGACAAGCTTCGCATCGAGCGCGAGATCGAGGATCCAAGAGACCGCGCACAACTCATCCGCGACATTTTGCGCAGTCTCGGGACACCCGTGTCGCAGCCGCAGGGATAATCGAGGCATGTCATCCCTCCCCGGACTTGAGTTGCGCCGCGTGCCTGAGGGCCTGCGCTTGCGCGACTTCAAATTGGTGGCCTTCGACATGGACTCCACCCTCATCAACATCGAGTGCGTGGATGAAATCGCCGATATGGTGGGTCGCAAACCTGAAGTGGCTGCGATTACCGAGGCGGCCATGCGTGGTGAGATTTCCGACTACAAAGAAAGTCTGCGCCGGCGAGTGGCCCTCCTGGCAGGCGCATCGGAACGGGTGCTGCAGGAGATCTACGACCAGCGCCTGCGCTTGAACCCTGGGGTGGAGGTTTTCGTGGAGGCCTGTCAGCGCTCGGGCCTGAAAACCCTCTTGATTTCGGGGGGGTTTACGTTCTTCAGTGAGCGGATTCGACGGCGGTTGAATCTGGACTTCGCACGCGCCAATACGCTGGGCGTATCCGACGGACGCTTGACTGGCACGCTCATTGAGCGCCCCTGGGGCGACATCGTCGATGGTGCGGAAAAGCGCCGAGTGCTGCTGGAGGTCTGCGAATTGATGGGGATCGATTCGGCGCAGGCCATCGCCGTAGGCGACGGCGCCAATGACCTGCCGATGATGGCCGCCGCAGGTCTGTCGATTGCCTTCCGCCCGAAACCCGCCGTAGCGCAGCAGGCCATGGTCTCCATTCACGAGGGCGGACTGGACCAGGCCTTGGCCATTTTTTCGCACTGAAGGCCTCATGGCCAGCCTGTTTGACCTGACGGCACACGAGCTCTCTGACGCCCTGCACCGGCGTGAGGTCTCTTGCCGAGAGGTGATGAGCGCCACCCTGCGACGCATCGAGGCACAAAATCCTCGCTTCAACGCCATCGTGCAACAGGCTTCTGAAGAGGACCTGCTGCAACAAGCCGATGCCAAAGACGCCCTGCTTGCTCAAGGCCAATCGCTGGGATGGCTCCATGGCATGCCGGTGGCCATCAAGGATTTGGCCCACGCAACAGGATTCCCCACCAGCTCGGGGTCCCCCGTGCTGCAAGAGTTTCGCCCCACAGAAGACAGTCTTCATGTGGGCCGAATGAAAGCTGCAGGGGCCATCGTCATTGGCAAGACCAACACACCCGAGTTCGGTCTGGGCTCTCACACCTACAACGCGGTCTTTGGCGCCACAGGCAACGCCTGGGACTCCGATCGCACCAGCGGAGGCAGCAGCGGGGGTGCCGCCGTGGCACTTGCGCGGCGCATGCTGTGGATCGCCGATGGATCGGATTTCATGGGTTCGTTGCGCAATCCGGCGGGCTGGAATCATGTGATCGGATTGCGGCCCAGCCAGGGCCGAGTTCCGGGCTGGCCCAAGAATGACGTGTGGGTCAGCCAGTTGGGCACCGATGGTCCCATGGGGCGCTGCGTGGCCGATGTGGCCCGATTGCTCGACATTCAGGCAGGCCACGACCCGCGTGTGCCCCTGTCGCTGGCCACTGAATCCACCTCCTTTGTGCCTCGCGGCAGCGCGTCAGTCTCTGGGCTTCGCATTGGATGGCTGGGCGATCTGGGAGGCCATCTTGCGATGGAGCCTGGCATCCTCCACACCTGCGAAACGGCGCTCAAAACGCTGGAGTCTGCGGGCGCTCATGTGGAGCCCACCGCCTTGGGCATGGACCCCGTGACGCTGTGGGAAGCCTGGTTGATTTGGCGTCAGGCGCTAGTGGCGTCGAATATTTCTGAGGTGCTGGCCATCGAGGGCGCCCGCGAACTCACCAAGCCCGAGGCGCTGTGGGAGCATGACCGGGCCAAGACCTTGAAGTTTGACACTTTCATCTGGGCCAGCAGGGTCCGCACCCAATATTTGCAAGCCCTCATTTCCAAGTTCCACACCTTTGACGTCTTGGCCTTGCCCTCCGCCCAGGTGTGGCCGTTCCCTAAAGCCATCGATTGGCCCCGAACGATTTCGGGGCGGACCATGGACACCTACCATCGCTGGATGGAGGTGACGCTGTATGCGACCTTTGCAGGACTGCCGGCCATCAGCATGCCCGCAGGATTTAATGAAATTCACGGGGTACCGATGGGCCTGCAATTGATGGGCCGCCCACGAGGCGACCGTGAACTCATCACTGTCGCGGCGGCCTACGAATCGCTGATTCCGCAACTGATGGCCAAGACGCCTCCCGCGTGAATTGGGTCTCAGTCCCAGACCGTCAGTGGCTCATCTGGGCCCACACCTTTTCGAGCCTCTTGACGCTGACGGGTTGAGGCGTGCGCAACTCTTGCGCGAAGAGGCTCACTCGAAGTTCCTCGATCATCCACCGGAACTCCTCCACGCGCTGGTCTCTCACGCCCTTGAGGTCGGCCAAGCGCTTCATGTAGCGCTGCTCCAGAGGTCTCAGCTCAGACATTCGAGCCTCATCGCGTGCGGGATCGGCCCGCAGTTTGTCCAAACGCAACACCACAGCCTTTAGATAACGTGGGAAATGCTGCAGGGCTTCCCACGGCGTATCCCGCAAAAAGAACTTGCCGCAAAGCCGACCCAATTGAGCCTGGATGTCTTCCTGCACGCCGCGCGCTGCCCGAGCATCTTTGAGCTTCTTCTGAGCCGTTGACCATTCGCTCAAAATGATCAAAGTTTGACGTGACACCTCCTGAGCGATGAGGGTCAGGCGGCTTCGCCCCTGCTCCAAACGAGTCGCGAATGAAGCTGCATCCGTGGGCCAAGGCTCCACCAAAAACGAGCGGTCCATGGACAGATCCACCACCTGTTGGCGCAGTTCCTCCCAGGAGCCCAGTGGCAGATAGAGGGCCGCCATCCGGGTGTGATCCGGCAGATTTCGCTCCAGAAATTTCAAGGCTTCCTTCAGTTGCAGCGAGAACAATCGCCGCAACCCTGAGCGCTGACAAGCCGTCGCGTGGTCAGGATCGTCGTGCACCTCGAGGGTCACGTGCGTACCTTGATCCATCAGGGCTGGAAACCCCACCAAGACCTGATGGCCTCGCTTGACTTCCATGAGTTCAGGCAGGACGCCAAAAGACCACGCTTTGTAGATCAAGGCCTCGTTGGGACCCACCTGGGCCTCGACCTTTGACACGGCGACCACCGCTGCGGTTCCCGAATCCACGATCGAGGCCGGCATCTCTTTCACCTGCAATGCCGCCAACGCGGCAAAGGCACTGCGGGCCTGAGTCCCCCAATGCGCCTTCAAGTGCGCCAGGTTTCTCCCAGCGTCCAATTGGCGTCCGTGCTCATCCACCAAGCGGAAATTCATGAACAGGTGTGCCGACAACCCTTCCAATTTGAAATCTTGGCGTGTCACTGGCAATTGGGTGCGATCACGTACCGCTTGACGAAGCACTTCCAGTAGATCGCCCTGCGCAAAGGGCACGGTGTCGCAGAATTGGGTGGCGAAGTCCTGCAAAGGTACCAATCGCGATCTGGCCTTTTGGTGCAAGCTCTTCAACAAGGCTTGCACCTTTTCCTTGAGCAGGCCCGGCACTAACCACTGCGCACGTTCATCGCTGGCCGGATTCAACGCGTACAGCGGCAAAGTCACGGTCACACCGTCTTGTGGATTCCCAGGCTCGTGCAAGTAGCCTACTGAGCAATCGACACCGCCCAGTCGGATGACCCTCGGAAAAGCCGCCGAAGTCACGCCTGCTGCCTCATGCCTCATCAGCTCTTCCCGAGAGAGCTTCAGCGCATGAGGATCCCGTCGCATCGCATCTTTGATCCATCGCTCCAACGTAGGTCCCGACACCACCTCAGCAGGCAGATGTTGGTCATAAAAGGCGAAGATCAGCTCCGAATCCACCAGCACATCTTGTCTTCTGGACTTGTGTTCAAGGTCTTGGATTTGTGCCACCAACTTGCGGTTGTGATTCAAGAACGGGAGGGTCGACTCCCATCCGTCTTCGACCAGCGCGCTTCGAATGAAAATCTCTCGAGCCTGGACGGGGTCTAGCTGCCCAAAGTTGACTCGACGTTGGTGATAGACGACCAGGCCATACAGCGTGGCTCTTTCAAAGGCCACCACCTCTGCCGACTTCTTCTCCCAATGGGGCTCCAACAAATGACGCTTTAACAAATGCCCGGCCACTGAAACAATCCATGGCGGTTCGATGGCGGCCAAGCCACGCCCGTAAAGCCGTGTGGTCTCCACCAACTCGGCGGCGACCAACCAGCGTCCAGGCCTCTTGCTCAAATGGGCCCCAGGGTGGCGCCAAAACTTGATGCCTCGAGCGCCCAGGTACCAATCCTCATCGTCACTTTTGCAACCCACATTGCCAAGCAACCCGGCCAGCATCGATTGATGAATCTGTTCATAGGTGGCCGGCGCCCCATTGAGCCGCCATCCATGCTCAGCGGCCACCGTGTGCAGTTGCGAATGCACGTCGCGCCATTCGCGCACCCGACGTGGATTCACGAATTGGGCACGCAAGCGCTGCTCTTGCTGACGGTGGCTGAGCTTGTGGTGTGGAGCTGACTCAGTGGTCCCCAAGTGGCCGCCGCGTCCCTCCTCGATCCAACGCCAGAGCTTGAGCAGCCCCATGAATTCCGAACGTTCATCATCAAAGATCTTGTGCTTTTCGTCAGCCGCTTGCGCTTGCTCGAGGGGTCGGTCTCGCACATCCTGAACACTGAGCGCAGAGGCGATGATCAGCACCTCGCTCAATGCATGGCGATTCTTCCCTTCAAGAATCATCCGGCCAATACGCGGGTCCAAAGGCAAACGAGACAGCTCGCGGCCCATCGGAGTCAAGTGATGCTGCTCATCCACCGCGTTCAATTCATGCAACAAGGCATACCCGTCAGCAATCGCCTTGCGAGGTGGGGACTCCAAAAAGGGGAATTCGTCCACCGAGCCCAAATTCAATGCTTTCATGCGCAAGATCACCCCGGCCAGCGAAGAGCGCAAAATCTCCGGGTCCGTGAATGGCGCTCGAGAGGCAAAGTCCTTCTCGTCGTACAGTCGAATGCAAATCCCATCCGCCACGCGTCCACACCGGCCCGATCGTTGAGCAGCGGCGGCCTGACTGATCGGCTCCACCTGCAGTTGTTCGACCTTGGACCGATAGCTGTACCGCTTGACCCGTGCCACCCCCGTGTCAATCACAAACCGAATGCCGGGGACCGTCAAAGAGGTTTCGGCCACATTGGTGGCCAACACAATGCGCCGCCCCAGACTGGGCTTGAACACGCGGTCCTGCTCCGCTTGCGAAAGCCTCGCGAACAAGGGCAAGATTTCTGCCGGTGGGCCACCCCGACGCCCCTGGAGCAGGTGTTTGCTCAGGTGGTCCGACGCCTCCCGAATCTCCCGCTCGCCGGGCAAGAACACCAAAATGTCACCTGTGCCTTGGCGCCACAATTCATCCACGGCATCGGCCAAGGCCTCATGCAGGCCACGCTCTTGAGACTCCTCATAGGGGCGCCACCAAACCTCCACCGGAAACAGCCGACCCGAAACGGTGATCACCGGCGCCGGTCCTTGAGGTGACGCAAAGTGCTCTGAAAAACGTTGCGCGTCGATCGTGGCGGAAGTCACTACCACCTTGAGGTCGGGGCGACGCGGCAGCAAGTTCCGGAGATACCCCAGCAAGAAGTCGATGTTCAGACTGCGCTCGTGGGCCTCGTCGATGATGATCGTGTCGTAGGCCCGCAGCATCGGATCCGATTGGGTTTCCGCCAACAAAATGCCATCGGTCATGAGCTTGATGGAGGCCCCCGCCTGAAACCGGTCATGAAACCGCACCTTGTAGCCCACGACCTCACCCAGGGGAGATCCCAACTCTTGGGCAATGCGCTGCGCCACACTCGAAGCGGCAATGCGTCGAGGCTGCGTGTGACCAATCAGCCCTTGCCCTCCTGCTCCCCACCCGCGCCCCAGTTCCAAGGCAATCTTGGGCAGCTGCGTGGTCTTGCCCGATCCGGTTTCGCCACAGACGATCACCACCTGGTGCGCCTGGATCGCTTGTGCAATCTCGGCCCGACGCGCGCTGACCGGCAACGCCTCAGGAAATTCCAAGGTCGGAATGGGTACAGCCCTTGGGCGGAGGGCCTTGGACGATCCGGCGCGATCTGCGCGTTGATGAGGAGTTGGCGTGGTCACAGGCCGCGAATTATGCGCAGTGCAGCGCCCGGCCCACAGTGCGGCACAATCCCAGCTCAAAGAATGACGCCATGAACCTCCCTAGCAGCCTCGTCTTTCCCCATACCTTTGTGCCATGGTTTCGCGCCGTGGCGCCCTACATTCACGCCTATAGGGGCAAGACCTTCGTGGTGGCCTTGTGTGGCGAGGCCATTGCAGCTGGCAAGCTCAGTGCCTTTGTGCAAGACTTGGCGATTCTGCACGCGATGGGCATCCAGATCGTGTTGGTGCACGGTTTCCGACCGCAGGTGTCGGAGCAACTGCGTGCCAAGGGCCACCCAGAACGGTTCAATAAAGGATTGCGCATCACCGACGCCGTGGCTCTGGATTGCGCCCAAGAAGCAGCCGGTCAACTTCGCTTCGAGATCGAAGCGGCCTTCTCGCAGGGGTTGCCCAACACCCCCATGGCCAATGCCACTTTGCGGGTCGTGTCCGGCAACTTCCTCACGGCGCGTCCGGTGGGCATCGTCGACGGCGTGGACTACCAACTCAGCGGCCTCGTGCGTAAAGTGGACGCGCCTGCCATTCGCCGAGCAATGGAAGGTGGCGCCGTGGTATTGCTCAGTCCCTTTGGATTTTCCCCAACCGGTGAGGCGTTCAACCTCACCATGGAGGATGTGGCCACTTCGTGCGCTGTGGCCTTGCAGGCTGACAAACTTCTGTTCTTGACTGAGGTGGCCGGTGTGCGGGAGAACCCCGACGATGCGGACAGCCCCATTGATACCGAGTTGGCTTTGGCTGATGCCGAACGTTTGGTGGCCAAACTCCCGGCCCCCCAAAGCTCCACGGACGTGACGTTTTATCTGCGTCATTGCATCAAAGCCTGCCGCGGGGGCGTCGATCGGTCACACATCCTGCCCTATTCCAGCGACGGCGCTTTGCTCATGGAGGTTTACACCCATGACGGCATCGGCACGATGGTTGTCGACGAAAAGCTCGAGAGCTTGAGAGAGGCCAGCCCCGACGACGTGGGGGGCATCTTGCAACTGATCGAACCCTTTGAAAAAGATGGCACCCTGGTTCGCCGAGATCGCTCAGAAATCGAGAGAGATATTGGAAACTACACGGTCATCGAGCATGATGGCGTGATTTTTGGGTGTGCCGCCCTGTATCCTTATGCCGATGCCAAGGTGGGGGAAATGGCCGCATTGACCGTATCACCCTTGTCTCAAGGGCAAGGCGATGGCGAACGCATGCTCAAACGTATTGAACAGCGCGCCAAATCCGCAGGTTTGGACAGTATTTTTGTGCTCACCACGCGTACCATGCATTGGTTCATCAAACGCGGATTTGTCCAAGTCGACCCGGATTGGTTGCCAGAGGCCAGAAAGCGCAAATACAACTGGGACCGTCGGTCCCTGGTATTGGTTAAACATTTGAAATGAAGACGGAGCACTCATGACTCGAATGGTTCAATGTGTCTATCTCAAAAAGGAAGCCCCTGGAATGACGTTCGCACCCTACCCTGGTGACTTGGGCAAGCGGATCTTTGATCAAGTCTCTCAAGAGGCTTTTGAAATTTGGAAACGTCATCAAACCATGCTGGTCAATGAAAACCGTCTGAATTTGGCAGATGCTCGTGCTCGACAATATCTGGCTCGGCAAATGGAGCGGTTTTTCTTTGAGGATGGTGCGGATCAACCTCAAGGGTATGTCCCTCCGTCCCCGTAGTATGGGGATCTCCTCAGCTTTTATTCTTATCATTCTAATTAGAGGTTTTAATATCAGGGTCTTTTTGATTATCCTGGCTTGCTTTTTTTATTTTGAGCAATTAAGATTTTGACGTTCCTATTCATTATTCGGAGCCTCTAATGTCCAATATCGCTCACCTCTTAGAACAAAAAGCCGCCCTTGAAAAGCAAATTGCCGATGCGCAACGCCAAGAACGCGCCAATGCCATTGCACAAGTTAAAACCCTGATGGCCCAATTTGGTTTGACGGCCGCCGATTTAGCAGGCAAGGCGGCAGCCTCTCCGACCAAGGCCAAGTCCACGGGCAAAGTGGCAGCCAAATACCGCAACTCAGCCACCGGTGAAACCTGGTCAGGCCGCGGGCTCCAGCCCAAATGGCTCAAGGCCGCGCTGGCGGGTGGCAAACACCTATCCGATTTCGCGGTTTGAGTCCTTCTTGATTTCTCAACGGGCCCACCTTGGGCCCGTTTTCGTTGGGGAGTCTGCGGGCCGGTAGACTTCTTGGGTGTCAACGCGCAGCCAAATCCCCGACAGCTTCATTCAAGAGGTCCTCTCCAGGGTTGACATCGTCGATATCGTGGGTCGGCATGTCACGCTCAAAAAGGGCGGCGCCAACCTTCTGGGCTTGTGCCCCTTCCATGGAGAGAAATCGCCCAGTTTCACCGTCAGCCCCTCCAAGCAGTTCTACCACTGCTTCGGATGCGGCGCGCATGGAGATGCGATCCGATTCCTCATGGAGCACGCCGGCATGGGGTTTATCGATGCGATCCGAGACCTGGCACAGCAAGTCGGGCTGCAGGTCCCTCAAACCCAAGTGGATCCCGCCGAAGAAGAGCGGGCCGCGCAAGCTCGAGCTCGCCAGCACAGCCTCACCGACGTCCTTGAGCGCGCACAACAGCATTTCGCCCTCAAGCTCAAAGAGACCCCTCGGGCGGTGGACTACCTCAAAGGCCGTGGCTTGACAGGGCAAATCGCCAAACAGTTCGCACTGGGTTATGCGCCCCCAGGGTGGCGCAATTTGGCCAGTGCATACGCTCGCTATGACGATCCCCTTCTTGAAGAGTCGGGCTTGGTGATCGTGCAAGGCGAAGAAGGCCCAGAGGAAAAACGTTACGATCGTTTTCGCGATCGCATCATGTTTCCCATCCGCTCCGTCAAGGGCGAGGTCATCGGATTCGGTGGCCGAGTGTTGGAGGGTGGAGAACCCAAGTACCTCAACTCTCCTGAAACGCCCGTCTTTGTGAAAGGACGCGAGCTCTACGGCCTCTTCGAAGCCCGAACCGCGCTGCGCGAACGTGGCTATGCCCTGGTAGTGGAGGGCTATATGGACGTGGTGGCGCTGGCCCAATCGGGCTTTGGCAACGCAGTGGCCACCTTGGGGACCTCCTGCACCGCCGAGCACGTGAAAAAGTTGCTGCGCTTTACCGATCACATTGTGTTCAGCTTTGACGGCGACAGCGCAGGCCGTCGTGCCGCCGGGCGTGCTTTGGAAGCCGCCCTGCCCCATGTGACCGATCTGCGATCCTTCCGCTTTCTGTTTCTGCCCTCAGAGCACGACCCCGACTCCTACGTGAGAGCGCTAGGGGCAGAGGCCTTTGAGGCCCAGGTGGCAGCCGCTGTACCACTGTCAGAACAGTTGATCCTTCAAGCCAGCGACGGCGTCGATCTCCAACAAGCCGAAGGGCGAGCCCGCATGCTGGCCCAGGCCAAGCCCTTGTGGATGGCGTTGGCCACATGTGCACTGAAGACTCAAATCCTGGCTTCGTTGGCACGCACCGCTCAAATGCCTTTGGACGAGCTGTCGGGTTTGTGGGGCCTACGGGCTGCCGCGGTGCATCGAAGTGCTGGTGCCATGCGGTCTGCGGGTACACCCCGTGAAGCCAGGGCACGCCCCGCCACCCGCACGCCGCAAGACCAGCTGGTCAGGCTCCTGATGACCAATTCGGGATTGTGGGACGACCTGTCGGCCGACGACCATGAGGTGATCGCCCAGGCCGCGTCCTGGCATGCCCACGCTCTGCGGTGGCTCGAGCGGCACCTGACCGAGCACGGTGTGACCGAATGGCCCGTGTTGCGGCAGCGCTTGGACGAGCAGGGAGAACCTTTTGCTCAGCAGGTCCTGCAGCTGGTCGACGGCGCCGAGTTGGTGCTGCCGGCCACGGCGGAAGATTTGCGCAGCGCCATTGCACAGCTGCGTCGATCGCTAGAGTTGGAACGCTCAGACACGTTGCGTCTGCTGGGGCGAGGCTGAGGCCTGAAAGGCCCACTGCAATGCCACTCCCGTACAGCGGGCTGCATGCCCTCTTTTGACGTTCAGGCGCCGATCAGGCATAATCCTTGGCTGTTGAAGCGGCAAGAGTGGCAGCAGCACCTCCGGACCCCGGCCGGCCCCTGACAGGGTTTATTTCACAGGCCAAACCTCCCCGCAAGGGCTGCACACATCCTTGAGTCCACGTGAGCTTGCCCGCCCGACAGTCGTCTTGGCACCCCGCTGGTCGCAGGGTGCCGTTTGTCGTGTCTGTCACTCAGATCTGCCAGACGTTTGATGTCTCGGCAGCCCTATTTGTCAGCGTGTCAGCGCAGGTCGACTGAGTCCACCGGGCCCGTCTCATCTTGTCAATTTCAGGTCTAGAGGAATCCCATGAGCACCCAGAAGAAGGCCGCAAAGTCCGTCGCCAAGTCTGCCGTGAAGCAGTCCACCAAGGCACAACCGCCAAAAAGCGCTCCCAAGAAGGCGGCCGCGAAGCCTGCATCACCCGCCAAGCGCAGCACGGCCACACGATCGGTCAATGAGGCTGCCAAGTCCTCTGCCAAGTCCTCTGCCAAACCGGCTGCAAAACCCTCAGTGAAACCCGCGGCAAAACCTTCAGCCAGGCCTTCGCAACCCGCGGCCAAGGCGCCCGCCAAGGCTGCTGGCAAGCCTCGGTCCCAAGCCCCGGCAAAAGGAGCAGCTAAGACCACAGCTAAACCTGCAGCTAAGCCTGTAGCCAAGCCCGCGGCCAAGTCCACGGTCAAGCCTACTGCGGCCCCGAAGACTGCCGCACAGCCCGCTGCCAAGGTTGCCTCCAAAGACGCCGGTAAGCAGGCGACCAAGCCTTCTGCAAAGCCGGCTGCCAAAGCCGGCGCCAAGCCCGTACCTGGGAAGAAGGGCGTTGTCGGCAAGAAGGTAGAGGATGCAGCTGAAGAGTTGCTCGACGACGTCAGTGACTTCGAAGGGGGCGAAGAGATCGAGGCCTCCGACGCAGAAGACGCGGAAAAAGCCAAAGCCAAGCCCTTGCGCATGAAGGTCTCGCGCGCCAAAGAGCGTGCGCTGATGCGCGAGTTCGGCTTGGATGAGGCCACGCTCACCGAGGAGGAAGTGGCCAAGCGGCGCCTCGAGCTCAAGACTCTCATCAAGATGGGCAAGACGCGAGGTTTCCTGACCCACCAGGAGATCAACGATCACCTGCCCGAAAAACTCGTCAATGAAGAAATTCTCGAAGCCATCATCTCCATGCTCAATGACATGGGGATCGCCGTTTACGAGCAGGCTCCCGATGCGGCCACATTGCTGATTGCAGGGGGTGCAACCTCCACAGCCACTGAAGAAGAAGCCGAAGAGGCGGCCGAAGCGGCCTTGTCCACGGTCGACTCGGAGTTCGGTCGAACGACCGATCCGGTGCGCATGTACATGCGCGAAATGGGTACCGTGGAACTCCTCACGCGTGAGGGCGAAATCGAAATCGCCAAGCGCATCGAGGGAGGTCTGCAGGCCATGATGCATGCCATCAGCACTTCTCCCACCACCATTGCCGAAATTCTGGCGATGGCTGACAAGATCGCGGCCGGCGAACAGCCGATCTCAGAGGTGGTAGACGGATTTGTCTCCACCGATGAGGCCGACGATTACGTGGCGGAAGAAGATTTCGATGAATTCGACGAAGAAGATGATGACGACGGCCAGGGAGGCAGCAAAGCGCTGACCAAAAAGCTCGAAGAGCTCAAGACTCAGGCGCTCGAGAAATTCACCACTCTGCGTGTGCACTTCGACAAGATGCGCAAAGCCTTCGAAAAAGACGGATATCAATCAGCGTCCTACAACAAGGCCCAGCAGGCCATCAGCGATGACCTGATGACCATCCGCTTCACGGTCAAGACCATTGAGAAGCTGTGCGGCATCTTGCGCTCACAAGTGGACGACGTGCGTCGGTACGAGCGCGAATTGCGCCGTATTGTGGTGGACAAGTGCGGCATGCCGCAGGACTATTTCATCAAGACCTTCCCCGCCAACGCGCTCAACCTTAAGTGGGCCGAACGCGAAGTGGCTGCAGGCAAGCCTTACAGCCCAGTGCTGGCCCGCAACCTGCCGCCGGTGCAAGAGTTGCAGCAAAAGCTCATTGATCTGCAAGCCCGCGCGGTGGTGCCCCTTGAAGATCTCAAGCTGATCAACAAGCGCATGAACGAGGGTGAGCGAGCCTCGCGTTATGCCAAGCGAGAGATGATTGAGGCCAATTTGCGTCTGGTCATCTCCATCGCCAAGAAGTACACCAATCGCGGTCTGCAGTTCTTGGACCTGATCCAAGAGGGCAACATCGGCCTGATGAAGGCCGTGGACAAATTCGAATACCGCCGGGGCTACAAGTTCTCCACCTACGCCACCTGGTGGATTCGCCAGGCGATCACGCGCTCCATTGCGGATCAGGCTCGCACCATCCGCATCCCCGTGCACATGATCGAGACCATCAACAAGATGAACCGCCTGTCACGGCAGCATCTTCAAGAATTCGGCTACGAGCCCGATGCGCCCACCTTGGCCGAGAAGATGGAGATTCCCGAGGACAAGATCCGCAAGATCATGAAGATTGCCAAAGAGCCAATCTCCATGGAAACCCCCATTGGGGACGATGACGATTCGCACTTGGGCGACTTTATCGAGGACACCAACAACACCGCACCCATCGATGCGGCCATGCAAGCCGGCTTGCGCGACGTGGTCAAGGACATCCTGGACAGCCTCACCCCTCGAGAGGCCAAGGTCCTTCGCATGCGATTTGGTATCGAGATGAGCACCGATCACACGCTGGAGGAGGTGGGCAAACAATTCGACGTCACGCGTGAGCGCATTCGACAGATCGAAGCCAAGGCCATTCGCAAGCTCAAACATCCGAGCCGCTCCGACAAGTTGCGCACCTACTTGGACAACTTGTAAGACCGTCTGGCCTCACACAAGCGATCAGCTCCGTCATGTCGTTTCGCCCGGAACCGCCCCACCGCCACGGCACGCCGCAAAGAACCGGCGTGCTGCTGGTCAATCTGGGCAGCCCCGATGAGCCCACACCGGCCGCCACACGCCGCTACTTGCGTGAATTCCTGAGCGATCATCGGGTGGTGGAAATCCCACCGCCCGTGTGGTGGCCCATTCTTCACGGCATCATCCTGCGCACGCGCCCGGCCAAATCCGCAGCCAAGTACGCCACCATCTGGACTCCCGAAGGTTCTCCGTTGGTCACTGGCACGCAGCGACTTTCGCAAGCGGTGGCGGCGACTCTGTCGGCCTCCGATCCCGGGGTGGTGGTGGACTTCGCGATGCGATATGGCAACCCGTCGGTGGCCTCACGCCTTGACCGACTGCGCGCCGCAGGTGCGACCCGGGTGCTGGTGCTGCCTCTTTATCCACAATACTCGGCGGCCACCACAGCCAGCATCTTCGATGCCGTGGCGCAATGGTCGCTCAAGGCGCGCTGGGTGCCCGAGTTCCGCTTTATCCACCAGTACCATGACCACCCAGCCTACATCCAGGCCTTGGCCCAAAGCGTGCGTGCGCATTGGGACCGCCAAGGGCGTTCCCCGCTGTTGCTGATGACCTTTCATGGCTTGCCCGAGCGCTCGCTCAAGCTGGGCGACCCTTACCACTGTGAATGCCACAAGACAGCCCGTCTCCTGGCCGAGGCCCTAGGGATCCAGCCCCACGAATACAGGGTGACATTTCAAAGCCGTTTCGGCCGCGCCAAGTGGTTGGAGCCCTACACCGAGCCCACGCTGCGCGAATTGGCGGCTTCAGGACTCAAGCGCGTCGATGTCATCTGCCCAGGCTTTGCGATTGACTGCTTAGAGACCCTGGAAGAGATTTCGCAAGAAGCCCGGGAAGCCTTTCACGAAGCTGGGGGAGAAGAGTTTCACTACATCGAATGCCTGAACGACTCAGACTCCGCTGTGCAGATGGCCACTGCGCTCATCGAGCAGCATATGGCCGGTTGGCCTCGAAGCCCTCAAACCGCCGAGGCGACTGCGCTAATTGACCACGAACTCTCACTTCAAGCCAAGCGAGCCGCTGACATGGGAGCTGCACGCTGAAGCCAGAGCACAACAAAAGCCTTTCCAGCTCGCTAGATGACATGCGTCTGGACAAATGGCTCTGGGCTGCACGATGGTTCAAAACCCGTGCCCTGGCGACGGAATCGCTGGATCTGGGCCGAGTCCGGGTCAATGGGCAAGCGGCCAAACCCTCCAAATCCGTCCGCTTGGGTGACACCTTGGAGATTCGACAGATCGGTCTGACACGGACGGTGGTGATCCAAGGTCTCAGCCATACCCGTGGACCAGCCCCTGTCGCCCAGGCCCTCTATCAGGAGACTGCCTCCAGCTTAGCGGCTCGTGAAGCTTGGCAGTCTGCGCTGCGGGCGGGCACCGAGCCCGCTCATTACCTCTCAAAAGGGCGTCCCACCAAGAAAGATCGACGCGCCATGCAAGATTGGCAACGTTGGAGCGCCTCAGCCGACGGGTCTTGAAACTGCGACAAACACCCCCATGTTTCCAGGGGCATGCAGGAGGCCCCGAGGGCCCGATTCGACCCCATTTTCCGATTTACCCTTGAAATTTCCCGTCCATGAGCCAACCGCCTTCTCCCGACGCGACCCCCAAGACGGCCGATCCCAGCTTGGACGCCACAGCACCCCACGCGGAAACAGCGCCCGCAGCGCCTCCTTCCATTGAGCAAAAGTTGGCCGATCTCGAGGCACGTCACGCAGAAGTGTCCGACGCCTACCTCCGTGCCAAGGCCGAATCTGAAAATACCCGTCGGCGTGCCGACGAGGAAATTTCCAAGGCTCGCAAGTTCGCCGTCGAGTCTTTCGCTGAAAGTCTGCTGCCTGTGCGCGACAGCCTGGAGGCGGCCATCGCGCTGCCCAATGCCACCCATGAGCAGCTCTTGGAAGGTGTGCAAGCCACTTTGCGGCAACTCGCAGCCGCTCTAGAGCGCAATAAGGTGATGCAAATTGCACCCGAGGCCGGTACCAAGTTCGATCCTCACCTCCATCAGGCCATCAGCATGGTGCCTGCAGAGCAAGAGGCCAACACGGTGGTGTCTGTCCTTCAAAAAGGTTACCTCATTGCGGATCGAGTCTTACGACCGGCTTTGGTGACCGTGGCCGCTCCCAAGGGTTGAAACCCACTGAATCGGCCGCAACTCTCAAACATTCATCCTTCGCACACCCCACCCCAGAATTCAGGAGATCCAGACCATGGGCAAGATCATTGGCATTGACCTCGGCACCACCAACTCGTGTGTGGCCATCATGGAGGGCAACACCACCAAGGTCATCGAAAACAGCGAGGGTGCCCGCACCACCCCCTCCATCGTGGCGTATCAGGACGATGGCGAAGTGTTGGTCGGTGCCTCGGCCAAGCGCCAGGCTGTCACCAACCCCAAGAACACACTCTACGCCGTCAAGCGTCTGATCGGCCGCAAGTTCACCGAGCGTGAAGTACAAAAGGACATCGATCTGATGCCCTATACCATCACGGCCGCCGACAACGGGGACGCTTGGGTCGAAGTTCGCGGCAAGAAAGTGGCGCCGCCTCAGGTCAGCGCCGAAGTGCTGCGTAAGATGAAGAAGACCGCCGAGGATTACCTCGGCGAAGAAGTCACCGAGGCCGTCATCACGGTCCCCGCCTATTTCAACGACAGCCAACGCCAAGCCACAAAGGATGCCGGACGCATCGCGGGTCTGGACGTCAAGCGCATCATCAATGAGCCGACCGCTGCAGCCTTGGCTTTTGGCTTGGACAAGCACGGCAAAGGCGAACGTCGCATCGCCGTGTTCGATCTTGGCGGCGGCACCTTCGACATCTCCATCATCGAAATCGCCGATGTCGATGGCGAAAAGCAATTCGAGGTGCTCTCGACCAACGGCGACACCTTCCTCGGCGGCGAAGACTTCGACCAGCGCATCATTGACCATATCGTCAGCGAGTTCCGCAAAGAGCAAGGCGTGGATTTGACCAAAGACGTGTTGGCCCTTCAGCGCTTAAAAGAAGCTGCAGAAAAAGCCAAGATCGAGCTGTCCAACAGCACACAGACCGATGTCAACCTGCCCTACATCACGGCCGATGCCTCGGGTCCGAAGCACCTGAACATCAAGCTCACCCGCGCCAAGTTGGAGTCACTGGTGGACGAACTGGTTCAGCGCACGATGGAGCCATGTCGCATTGCCATCAAAGATGCAGGGGTCAAGGTCGGCGATATCGACGACGTCATCCTGGTCGGTGGCATGACCCGCATGCCCAAGGTGCAAGAAAAGGTCAAGGAATTCTTCGGCCGCGAGCCGCGCAAAGACGTCAACCCGGATGAGGCTGTGGCCGTCGGCGCCGCCATTCAAGGTCAGGTGCTGGGTGGCGATCGCAAGGACGTGTTGCTGCTGGATGTCACTCCCTTGTCCCTGGGTATCGAGACCTTGGGTGGCGTGATGACCAAGATGATCCAAAAGAACACGACCATTCCCACCAAGTATTCGCAAGTGTTCTCCACGGCTGATGACAACCAGCCGGCGGTCACCATCAAGGTGTTCCAAGGCGAACGCGAGATGGCCAACGGCAACAAGTTGCTGGGTGAGTTCAATCTAGAGGGGATCCCACCGGCGGCACGTGGTTTGCCACAGATTGAGGTGACTTTCGACATTGATGCCAACGGCATCCTGCACGTATCGGCCAAAGACAAGGGTACCGGCAAAGAAAACAAAATCACCATCAAGGCGAACTCTGGGCTGTCCGAAGAAGAGATCCAAAAGATGGTCAAGGATGCCGAGCTCAATGCCGCCGAAGACAAGAAAAAGCTCGAAATCGTGCAGGCCCGCAATCAAGGCGAAGCCATGCTTCACTCGGTCAAGAAGAGCTTGACAGAGCATGGCGACAAGCTTGAAGCGGGTGAAAAAGACAAGGTCGAATCTGCACTCAAAGACCTCGAGGAAGCCCTCAAGGGCGATGACAAGGCAGCCATCGAATCCAAAACTGAAGCGCTCATGACGGCCAGCCAAAAGCTCGGTGAGAAGATGTACGCCGATACGCAAGCTGCGCAAGCAGCCGCGGGCGGTGCGTCCGGTGCTGCCCCAGGCGGCGCAGGCCCGCAAGGGGCCTCCAAGCCGGCTGACGACAATGTCGTCGACGCCGAGTTCAAGGAAGTCAAGAAATAATCTCGGCTCGGGCTCCCTTTTAAAGACACTTCATGGCCAAGCGCGACTACTACGAAGTCTTGGGCGTTCCCAAAAACGCATCAGAAGACGACATCAAAAAAGCCTATCGCAAGCTTGCGATGAAGTTCCACCCCGACCGCAACCAGGGGGATGGCGCCAAACAGGCTGAAGAAAAATTCAAAGAGGCCAAAGAAGCCTACGAGATGCTTTCTGATGGCCAAAAGCGCGCGGCTTACGATCAGTACGGTCATGCGGGTGTCGATGCCAGCATGGGTCGAGGCCCAGGCGCTGAGGGATTTGGTGGCTTCGCCGAGGCCTTTGGTGACATCTTCGGCGATATCTTTGGCGGAGGCGGACGCCGAGGCGGCGGTCAGCAGGTCTATCGCGGCAGCGATCTCAGCTATGCCATGGAGATCACTCTAGAAGAGGCGGCGGCCGGTAAAGACTCGCAGATTCGCATCCCCAGTTGGGACACCTGTGACACGTGCCATGGCACCGGAGCCAAGCCGGGCACGTCTCCCAAGACTTGCTCCACTTGCAATGGCGCCGGTGCCGTGCACATGCGCCAAGGCTTTTTCAGTATTCAGCAGACGTGTCCCCACTGCCAAGGCCATGGCAAAGTCATCCCAGAGCCTTGCCTGACGTGCAATGGCGCCGGAAAGATCAAACGGCAGAAGACGCTCGAGGTCAAGATCCCTGCCGGCATCAATGAAGGCATGCGGATTCGCTCCGCGGGCAACGGTGAGCCGGGTACCAACGGGGGCCCGCCTGGGGATCTGTACATCGAGATTCGCATCAAGAAGCATGAGATCTTTGAGCGAGATGGCGATGACCTGCACTGCTCCGTGCCGGTAGGCATGACGACCGCCGCACTGGGTGGCGCCATCGAGGTGCCCACCTTGGGCGCCAAGGCTGAAATCAATCTTCCAGAGGGCACCCAACACGGCAAGACCTTCCGATTGCGTGGCAAAGGGGTCAAAGGCATCCGTTCGTCCTACCCGGGGGATCTGTACATCCACATTGCGGTGGAAACGCCTATCAAGCTCACCGACGCACAACGGCGCTTGCTCAAAGAGTTGGACGAGTCTTTCAAGGGCGCAGGCGATCGTCATTCCCCCAATGCCAAGAGTTGGACCGATCGGGTCAAAGACCTTTTCAAGTGATCGCGCACTAAAACAAGCTGGGTTGCACCGCCTCCTCCGGTCGGCGGAACCGTCCTAGATCCAATTTCGGGTGTTGCGCGGACAGGCCGTGGCGTTGCATTGCCACCCTCAGGCGGGTGCGCAACAGTTCAGCCCACACCCCCTCGCCTTTCATGCGAGTTCCGAAGCGTGAATCATTGTCACGCCCACCTCGCATGTCACGAACACGCGCCATGACCCGCTGCGCACGCTCTGGGTAATGGTCGCGCAGCCACTGCTGAAACAAGGGGGCCACCTCCCACGGCAAGCGGAGCACGACGCCAAAGGCGAAGGTAGCTCCTGCTCTCGAGGCGGCTGCCAAAATGCGCTCCAGTTCGGGTTCGTTGAGGAAGGGAATCAGGGGCGACACACTCACCCCCACGGGGATGCCCGCTCGCGCCAATCGCTCAATCGTCTGCAATCGGCGGTGAGGCGCTGTGGCGCGAGGCTCCATCACTCGACTCAACTCAGGGTTCAGTGTCGTCACCGATACCACCACCGACGTCAGGCAGTTTGAGGCCATAGAAGCCAACACATCGAGGTCTCGCTCGATCAGCGCGGACTTGGTGATGACCGTGCAGGCGTGCTCATAGCGCTCCAACACTTGCAGTACTTGCCGCGTGATGAGCAGGCGTCGCTCGGCGGGCTGATAGGCGTCGGTCACCGCCCCCAAGATCATGGGTCGAGGCTCATAGCCGCGGGATTCAAATGCTTGCTCCAGACGTTGAGCTGCATTGACCTTGGCCACGATCTGAGTTTCAAAATCAAGCCCGGGGGAAAGATCGAGATAGGCATGAGTGGGACGGGCATAGCAATAGATGCATCCATGCTCACATCCTCGGTAAGGATTGATGGAGACGTCAAAGCCCAGGTCTGGGGATTCATTGCGGCTCAAGATGGACTTGACCCACTCTCGCCGAATCTGCGTGGCTGGATCTGAGGTCACCTCATCGCTGAAGGCGTTCTCACCTTGGCAGGATTCATCGTCCGCCACTCGATGGTGGCGGGTGAACCGATGCTCAATCTGAACAGATGCCCCGCGCCCTTTCAGGGGCGGAGATGGCTGAACGATTGGGACGACGCGGGCAGCACACATACTGTATATAAATACAGTATATACATTCTTGCTGCGCGTTCATCCGGGATCGAATTCAATAGTCGTCAGACGGCTCCGACGCCAGATTGTCAAACTTGGTCAAGGGCTTCAAGAACGTCAGCTTGATCGTGCCCACAGGGCCGTTGCGCTGTTTGGCAATGATGATCTCTGCCACGCCCGGCTCTTTGCTGTCCTTGTTGTAGTAATCGTCCCGGTAGATGAAGGTGATCACGTCCGCGTCCTGCTCAATGGCACCAGACTCTCGCAAATCACTCATCATCGGCCGCTTGTCGTTGCGGGTTTCCACGCCCCGGTTCAGCTGCGACAGCGCAATTACCGGGCACTGCAACTCTTTGGCCAAGGCCTTCATGCCGCGCGAGATCTCCCCCAACACCGTGGCGCGGTTTTCATCGTTGTCACTGGTACCGCTCATCAGCTGCAGGTAATCAATCACGATGAGACCCAAGGTGCCACCGTACTGCCGGGCCAATCGGCGCGCACGTGCGCGCAACTCAGCCGGATTCAAGGCTGCGGTCTCGTCGATGAAAATGGGCGCTTGACTGAGCTTGCTCGCTGCCACCGGCAGCCGCTCCCACTCATCGTCTCTGAGCTTTCCTGTGCGCAGGTGCTGTTGATCCACGCGGGCCAATGAGCCCACCAAGCGCAAGGCCAACTGAGCCGCGCCCATCTCCATGGAAAACACCGCCACCGGCAGACCCTCTTCCACCGCCACATGCTCGGCAATGTTCAAGGCGAAAGCGGTCTTGCCCATGGAGGGACGAGCCGCCAGAACGATGAGATCGCCTTTTTGAAGCCCCGCCGTGTAGCGGTCCAGGTCATAGAAACCGGTGCGGATCCCTGTGACTTCCTCGGCGCCATTCTTCTCCAGTTCATCCACACGTTCCAAGAGAGACTGCACCAAGCGATGCATGTCCTGAAAGCCTTGCTTGTTCCGGGAGCCTTCTTCCCCAATTTGGAAAATCTTGGTCTCCGCCTCATCGAGGATCTGACTGACCGGCTTGCCTTGCGGATTGAACGCTTTGGTCGCAATGTCGTCACTGGCCGCGATCAGTTTGCGCAAGACGGCGCGCTCTCGAACAATTTCGGCGTAACGCCTGACGTTCGCGGCACTTGGGACGCTCTGTGCGAGCGCATTCAGGTAGGGCAGGCCGCCACTGTCTTCTGCCTTTCCCAGACTTTGCAAGGCTTCAAAGACCGTGATCACGTCGGCAGGCTTGCTGGCTGCAATCAGCGAAGTGATGGCCCCGTAAATGAGTCGATGCTCGTGCCGATAGAAATCGCTGGCATTCAACAAGTCTGCAGCTCGATCCCAAGCCA
Organism: uncultured Rubrivivax sp.; assembly: GCA_964498795.1. Classification (GTDB taxonomy): domain Bacteria; phylum Pseudomonadota; class Gammaproteobacteria; order Burkholderiales; family Burkholderiaceae_C; genus Rubrivivax. The sequence goes on from CAZCJB010000018.1 coordinate 26,856, forward strand.
AGTTGTCTAGAAGCAGCCCCCCGAGGACGCTTTGCTCGGCTTCTGTGGAGTGCGGCGGCACCCGCAAGCGTGCCACCTCATCTTGCGGAAGTTGAGCACCTGAGGGGTCTATGAGGGAGGACATGACGACATCCTAAGAAGATTGCCCGCAACGCACCATAGGAAAAGCCCGTTGCGGCCCTGAGCTCACAAGATAGCGCAGTTCGCCACGCAGGCTGTGGATGAGCCTGTGGACAACCCGTGAGTCAGCCTTGGACATCTGCGGCAACAAGCAAAAAGGCCGGCTGGGTGCCGGCCTTTCGAGACGATGCGATCAGACTTACTCGGCCTGAGCCACCACCTGCACAGCGACATTGACCACCACATCGGTGTGCAGTGCCACCGACACCTCAAAATCACCGACGGTCTTCAGAGGCCCATTGGGCATGCGCACCTGCGCCTTTTGCACCTTGTGACCCATTTTTTCCAGACCCTCGGCAATGTCGTGGTTCGTGACCGAGCCGAACAAGCGGCCGTCCACCCCCGCACGTTGCGTGATGCGAACCGTCTTGCCATTGAGCTGATCGGCGAGGGCTTGCGCGGCGGCCAACTTCTCGGCAGCCACTTTTTCGAGTTCGGCACGGCGTGTCTCGAACTCTGCAATGGCGGCCTCAGTGGCACGACGTGCACGGCGCGTGGGAATCAGAAAATTGCGGGCGTAGCCGTCCTTGACCCTGACGACATCACCCAAGTTGCCGAGGTTGGCCACTTTTTCAAGCAGGATAACTTGCATGGGAACCTCCTCAAACCTTGTGCTGATCAGAGTACGGCAGCAAGGCCAAGAAGCGAGCACGCTTGATGGCGGTGGTGAGCTGACGCTGGTAGAACGCACGAGTTCCAGTCAAACGAGCCGGCGTGATCTTGCCGTTCTCGCCAATGAAATCGCGCAGCGTGTCGACGTCCTTGTAGTCGATCTCTTCGACGCCAGTGACTGTGAAGCGGCAGAAACGCTTGCGGCGGAACAGCAAGGACTGTTGGTTGCGCTTGGGGCGACGGTCTTTGGAAAACTTACCTTTTCCACGCGGTGGTGCCATGTTCTTTACTCCTCTGTGCTCATTGCGGTGATGACGCGAGATCGGGTTGCGTCCACACCTCGGTGATGTGATAGATCAAGCCTCGACCGTTGCGGGAAGGAGCCAGGAATCCGACAAATTGTGTCGAAACTCCCAGAGGCAGTTGGCTCACTTGTTCAGACGTCGAACCGATGGCCAACGCCCTCACCTGCAGAGCCACCTTGCGCGCATGCCCCTCTTGACTGACCGTAGACTCGTGATCCAAGACCACGTCCAACGCAGGCAAGCCAGCAGGCGTGTAGCGCAAGGCGCTGCGCTCAGTCACTGCAGCCGACAGAACCCAGCGGTTCATGATGGCTGCAAGCCCGAGCCCCTCCCCTGAAGGGTCAGACCATCACCTCCGGTGAAGCTTTGCGTGACTCTTCGCGCTCCACAGCCTTCATCATGATCGAAGGTGCAGTCTCGGCCTTCGCCTTGGCGACAGTCAGATGACGCAACACCGCATCGTTAAATCGGAAACCCGTCTCGAGCTCCGACAGCACTCCGCCCGTGCACTCAATGTTCAGGCAAAGATAATGGGCCTTGGCAAGCTTTTGGATCATGTAAGCCAGCTGACGACGGCCCCAATCTTCCACTCGATGCACCTTGCCACCGCCCTGGGTGACCAAGCCCTTATAACGTTCCAGCATGGCCGGAACCTGTTCACTCTGATCCGGGTGGATCAGAAGAACGATCTCATAGTGACGCATGAACACTCCTTGTGGATTCCGTGAAGGGAAGCTGCGCCGTATGCGTCCTACAAAACAGCTGCAGCAAGGGAAAGCCTTAGAGTATACCCTAAAACAAGGATGAATCCTAGAGGGCCTAGGCGCCCGCCTCCGGGCGTCTTAAATCGTCCACCCACCGCGCGTGGGCTTGGGCAGGCCGCGGCGTCACCAGGCTGACCAGCACAGTCACCGCCAACGCGGCCGGCACCCCAAACACGCCCGCAGAAATCGGAGCAATTCCCCACCAGGTGGCGTCCGATAACGACATGGACACATGCAGCCAGGCGCGCAGGCTGGGCTCGGTGGTGCACATGTAATACAGCGTGAGCCCAAAGCCGGCCACCATGCCAGCCGTCGCACCCGCCGCATTGGCGCGCTTCCAAAAAATCCCAAGCACCAGGGGCGGGAAGATACCCCCAGCCGCCAATGAGAACGCCGCCGACACCAAAAAAACGATGTCTGCAGGACGCTGGGCCGCCACAAAGGCCGCCAGCAACGCCACACCTAACAAAAACACCTTGGACAACAAAACTTGTCGAAAGGTCGGCGCCTCGCTGTCGGCCACTCGATGGTACACATCGTGGGACAAGGCGTTGGAGATGGTCAGCAACAAGCCATCAGCAGTCGACAGCGCCGCGGCGAGCCCCCCCGCAGCTACTAACCCAGATATGACAAAAGGCATGCCACCGATTTCAGGCGTGGCCAAAACCACCATGTCCGCACCCAGTCGTATCTCGCCAAGCTGCAAGATGCCATCTTTGTTGACATCCGAGACGGAGAACAGCCCCGGATCCACACGTGTCCATGCGGAGACCCAGGCCGGCAATTTGTCAAACGGCGTCCCGACCAACACGTTGAAGATCTCAAACTTCACCAGCACGGCCAATGCTGGCACAGTGCAATAAATGAGGAAAATAAAAAAGAGCGACCAAGTCACCGAATCACGTGCTTCTTGAACCGAGGGTGTCGTGTAGTAGCGGGCCAAGATATGGGGCAATCCAGCCGTTCCCACCATCAGGCAAAACACAAGGGCCAAGAAGTTCTTTCTCGCGTCATTGAATATCTTGCGATCATTTTCAGACCCCTGCGGGTCCCCTGGAAAGGTCGCCGCATGCGCAGGCATGCCCGCAAGGGGCCGAGAACGAGCTTCCGCGTTCTGTCGGGCACGGGTCCACGCTTCTTTGGCAGCCGCCTCGTCCTTGGGCAGGGTGGCCGCCATGCGCTCTGCCGCATAAACCTCAATGGCAGCGGCGCGGTTGGCCTTCAAGTCGACAATGCGCTGCGAGGCCTTCTGTCGCTCCTCGTCCAAACTCTTAGGCACGTTCGCCAGACGCTGGTCGTACTCATGGACCTGCCGTCGAAAATAGGCGCTGACCTCCTCCTCCTTGGGGTCGCTCAACAACTGCTGCTCTCGATAGGTGATCTTTTGCAATTGCTGACCATAAATGACCTGCGGCACGGGAATGCCCGTCTGCTTCACCGACAGCCAGACCACTGGAACCATATAGGCCACGAGCAAGACGATGTACTGCGCCACTTGGGTCCAGGTGACCGCACGCATACCTCCCAAAAAGGAGCACACCAAGATGCCCCCCAAGCCCACGAAAACTCCCACCTCAAAGGCCACACCTGACAAGCGGGTGGTGATGAGGCCGACGCCATAAATCTGGGCCACCACATAGGTGAATGCGCAAAACACCACGATGAGCGCACCCACCACACGCGGCCAGACACTGCCATAGCGGGCGCCCAGAAAATCCGGAATGGTGTACCCCCCAAACTTTCTCAGGTATGGGGCCAAAAGGACCGCTACCAGACAGTACCCTCCCGTCCACCCCAAGATAAATGCCAGGCCCGAGAATCCGCTGAGATAGAGCGTGCCCGCCAGGCTGATGAATGACGCTGCGCTGAGCCAGTCCGCAGCCGTGGCCATGCCGTTGAACAACGCCGGCACACGCCGTCCGGCGACATAGTACTCACTGGGATCGCTGGTTCGGCAGGCAATGCCGATGCCTGCATACAAAGCGACCGTGGCCATCAAGAAAATGACCCCCATCACGGGCCGGCTCAACCCAAATTGCTCCAGGCTTCCAAGAACCAAGATGAACACGAGCAATCCAAAGCTGAAGGCCCCGTAAAGCCGCAGCAGTCGGCGCTTGAAGCTGACCGGTTGTGCGGTGGAGGTCGACTCACTCATCGACCTTCACCCTCGCGTACTTTATGGTCCAAGTGACGCATCCAGCGCGCATACGCCCAGGTAATGATCAGAAACGCGAGCGGACCGCCTTGTGCGGCAAGCCAGAAATACATGGGCCAACCGGCCACGATTTGTGGGAGGTCGCGAGCGAAAAATGCCGTGGCAAATGCAAAACACGCCCAACAGGCCAACGCCACAACGGTGGCCAACCGGGTCGAATGCCAATGAATGTCCTGCGCGCGCATGAACTCACAAGCCGGCGAGACGCTCCCAGGTCTCCACCACCGTATCCGGGTTGAGTGAAATAGACACAATTCCCTCTGCAGCCAACCAATCGGCAAAATCCGGATGATCGCTGGGGCCTTGACCGCAGATCCCCACGTATTTGCCGGTGGCTCGGCAGGCGGCGATCGCACGAGAGATCAAAGCCTTGACAGCAGGGTCTCGCTCATCAAAGTCGTGAGCCAGCGACTCCAAGCCGGAGTCGCGATCCAAGCCCAGGGTCAGCTGGGTCAGGTCATTGGAACCAATGGACATCCCATCGAAGTGCTCCAAGAATTGTTCAGCCAAAATGGCATTGCTGGGCACTTCACACATCATGATCAGCCGCAGCCCATCTTGACCCCGTTGTAACCCACGCTCGGCCAACATGTTCTTGACCGCTGCCGCTTGTTTGACGGTGCGCACGAAGGGCACCATGATTTCGACATTGGTCAGTCCCATGTCATTGCGAACTCGCTTGATGGCCTCACACTCCATGCCGAAGGCATCGCCGAATTCACCGCTGATGTAGCGACTCGCGCCGCGAAACCCCAGCATGGGGTTTTCCTCATCGGGCTCGTAGCGGGCACCCCCTATGAGTTTGCGGTACTCATTGCTCTTA
>CAZCJB010000019.1:0-4359 GCA_964498795.1 uncultured Rubrivivax sp.
GGGCCTCGCGTCATTGCGAGGCGGGGGCGATGTGGGCCTCGCGTCATTGCGAGGCCCGTAGGGCCGTGGCAATCTCTGGCTACTGCCAGCTCATCGCCGCCACATCATTGGCGAACAGCGGCATGTCTTTCCACAATCCCTTGACCCGTGCATGGGCCACCGTGATCCAGGTGGGCTGGTAGAGATACGCTGAGACCGCATCATCGGCCACCAATTTTTGCGCCTGCGCCATGAGCTTGTTGCGCTCGTCGGGTTTGATGGTGGCATTGATCTTGGCCCACAGCGCATTGAACTCCGCAGAGTCGTATCCCCAGTAGTAATTCGGACGCGCAAAGTTGCCAAAGTCCAAAGGCTCCACGTGAGAGATGACCGTGAGGTCGTAGGCCTTTTGACCATACACGCCAGAGAGCCACTGCGCCCACTCGACGTTTTCGATCTTGGCGTTGATGCCCACCTTGGACAGCTGAGCAGCGATGACTTCACCGCCTTGGCGCGCATACGGCGTGGGGGGCAGTTTCATGGTGAGCTCCAGCGGCAGACTCACGCCGGCTTGGTGCAGCAAGGCGCGGGCTTTGGCTTGGTCGAAGGAATTGATACCCGTGGTGTCGATATAGCCCGGAGCCCCCGGCACATAAAAGCTGCCGATAGGCACGCCAAAGCCATCGGCGGCTCCCTCGATGACGGCCTTGCGGTCTATGGCGGCCGCGATGGCGCGGCGCACGCGCACATCGTCCAGCGGCTTGCGCTTGTTGTTGATGGCCAAAATGGTCTTGGCGCGTGACCCACCGATGAGCACCTGAAACTTCTTGTTGTCTTGGAAGGCCTTCAGGCTGCGTGCGGCCGAGACCCGGGGGAACACATCCACGTCACCCGACATGAGCGCGGCCACTTGAGCCGCGGGATCGCTGATGAAACGCATCACCACCCGCTTGAGCTTGACATCTTTGACGCCACGGTAGCCGTCCCAGCGTGTCAAGGTCACGCTGGCGCCGCGGCTCCAAGATTCCAGCCTGTAAGGGCCCGTGCCCACGGGCTGAGCTTGGTTGGTGGCCACGCTCTTGGGCTCCACCATGATGGCCGTGGCCTGGCCCAGCTGAAACAAGAGGTCCGGGTTGCCGTTTTTGAGGTGGAGCACCACGGTGGCGGCATCGGGCGTGTCGATACGCTCGATGTTGGCAAAGACAGGCTTGTCTTTGTTGGTGGAGTCTTTGGCCGCGGCACGCTCTAGGGTGTACTTGACGCTGGCGGCATTGAATGGCTCGCCGTTGTGGAACTTGGCACCCGAACGCAACTTGAACGTCCAGGTTTTCAGATCGGCCGAGGTGGTCCAGGATTCGGCGAGCAAGCCCGTGATCTTGCTGTCCGAATTCACCTTGGTGAGCGTTTCGAAGATGTTGTACAGCGTGATCTCGGCAATGGCCGAGGCGGCGCCGGCCGTGGGATCCAAGCCCGGTGGCTCCAGCGTCATGGCGAGCACCAGGGAGTCTTTTTTGGGCTGCGCCGCGGCGGGGCCGTAGGCAAAAACGGCGCACAAGGTCCATGCGGCCACCATGGCCGCTGACATCCAGCCCCATGCTCCACGGTTGCGATACGAATTCCCCATAGCCGATCTCCTGGTTGAGACCGACATCGTAATACGGTCCCAGGTCGTCACCCGGTAACCCAGCGATGGGGCCACAGCCCCGCAGCGGGATCTAAAACGGAATGTCGTCGTCCATGTCGTCGAACCCCGTGGCCGACTTGGCCGCGGGTTTGGACGCGCCGGGGGCGGGCGCACGCGCAGCCGCCGCGCCACGGGAGGACGCGCCTGCATCATCCGCGGGACCGCCCATGCCTTCGCGCCCGCCCAACAATTGCATTTCGGTGGCGACGATGTCCACCGTGTTGCGCTCCACACCGTCTTTGTCGGTGTACTTGCCGTATTTCAAGCGCCCTTCGACATACACCGGACGACCCTTCTTGAGGTACTCCCCCGCAATTTCGGCCAGACGATCGTAGAAAGTGACCCGATGCCATTGGGTGTCTTCGATGGTTTCGCCCGAGGCTTTGTCCTTGCGCCGGCTCGAGGTGGCGATAGAGACATTGCAGATGGCCGCGCCGCTCGGGGCGTAGCGAACCTCAGGATCTCGCCCGCAATTGCCGATGAGGATGACTTTATTGACCGAGGCCATGGCGGCTCTCCTTAGAAATGAATTGAACAATGGAGCCATGATACCCAGACAGCGCCCAAGAGCCATCGCCCTCAAGGGGGCACCCCCAAGAGGACCCCCGGTTTCCTGACGGCGGGTCGGACAACTCGAGTACCATCCCCGCCGCCCATGCCTGAAGACCACTCCACCGCCTGCCCCACCTCGACGTCCCCCCAAGACGCGTTGTCGCAGCAGGTTTTGCGTGACGTCTTCGGCTACACCTCGTTTCGCAGCCAGCAAGGCGACATCGTCCGGCACCTCATGGAGGGCGGTGATGCGCTCGTGCTCATGCCCACGGGCGGCGGCAAGAGCTTGTGTTACCAAGTGCCCGCCATCGCCCGACACCGCGCCGGACGAGGGGTGACGGTGGTTGTCAGCCCCTTGATTGCCCTGATGCAGGACCAGGTCAATGCGTTAGAAGAATTGGGCGTGCACGCGGCCTTTCTCAACAGCACCTTGGACAGCGAGGGGGCTCGTCACATCGAGCGCGAATTGCTCTCGGGCCGTTTGGTGTTGCTGTACGCGGCACCCGAGCGCATCCTCACACCACGCTTTTTGGCCATGCTCGAGTCCTTGCACGAGCGCCACCAACTCAGCTTGTTTGCCATCGATGAGGCCCACTGCGTCAGCCAATGGGGTCATGACTTTCGCGCGGAATACTTGGGCTTGTCGGCGCTGCACGAACGCTTTCCCGACGTCCCACGCGTGGCGCTCACCGCCACGGCCGATGCGCACACCCGAGCGGACATCATCGAGCGCCTGGCCTTGCATCACGCGCGGCCCTTCATCGACAGCTTCGATCGACCCAACATTCGCTACCACATCGTCGAGAAAAACCAATCGCGATCGCAGCTGCTGCATTTTTTGCGCGATGAGCATGAGGGCGATGCGGGCATTGTCTATTGCCAAAGCCGCAAAAAAGTGGAGGACACCGCCGAATGGCTCCGCCACGAAGGCATCGCTGCGCTGCCCTACCACGCGGGGCTCGACGCACAAATTCGCAAACAGCACCAAGACCGCTTTTTACGTGAGGAGGGCTTGGTGATGGTGGCCACCATCGCGTTCGGCATGGGCATCGACAAGCCCGATGTGCGCTTTGTGGCGCACCTGGACCTGCCGCGGAATATCGAGAGCTATTACCAGGAAACCGGCCGCGCGGGCCGCGATGGCTTGAATGCGGATGCGTGGATGGCCTATGGCTTGGTGGACGTGGTGCAGCAACGCCGCATGATTGATGAGAGCGAGGCCGACGACAGCTTCAAGCGTCTGCAGCGCACCAAACTCGAGGCCTTGTTGGCCCTGGCCGAAGCCCACGACTGCCGCCGCGTGCGTCTGCTGTCGTATTTCGGGCAGGCCTCTGCGCCTTGTGGCAATTGCGACAACTGTCTGCATCCCCCCCAAACCTGGGACGCCACCGAGGCGGCTCGCAAGGTGTTGAGCGCGGTGTATCGGTTTCAGCAGCACAGCGGCCTGAGCTTCGGTGCGGCCCATCTCATTGATGTGCTGCGAGGCAAGGTCACTGACAAGGTCCGTCAGCATCACCATGAGGCGCTGTCCACCTTTGGCATCGGCGCCGCGTTGGCCGAGGCCCATTGGCGCGGTGTGGTGCGTCAATTGGTGGCCCTCGGTCACCTGCAAGCCGAAGGGGACTTCGGCACCTTGTCGCTGGCACCCAGTGCCCGCGAGGTGCTGCGCGGTGAAGTCACGCTCACCTTGCGTGCGCCTGCACAAGGCCCGAGTGGACGCACTGCCAAGAAGACCGTCGCTGACAAGGGGGCCTCTCGCCGCCCGCCCGTGGCACTCGACGACGCTGCGCAAGCCCTTTTCGACCTTCTCAAGGCTTGGCGCTTTGAGGTGGCGCGCGCTCACGGACTGCCCGCCTACGTGATCTTTCACGATGCCACGCTGGCCGAGATGGCGCGAGAGCGTCCGCAGTCCTTGGAGGCCTTGTCGGGGATCAGCGGGGTAGGTGCCAAGAAGTTGCAGGCCTATGGCGAAGAGATCCTGCGCGTCATCCACGGGCACGCGCCGTCGCTGCAGGCAGCGTGAGGGAGATCGCCTCGGCCCTGCGGGCCTCGCCACGACGGGTGGGGCGGAATCCGCCATGACGGGTGGGGCGGCGCCTCGACCTGTGCGGCCGTCACTGCGAGCCCCAAAGGGGCGTGGCAGT
>CAZCJB010000019.1:4459-11648 GCA_964498795.1 uncultured Rubrivivax sp.
GGCGGCGCCTCGACCTGTGCGGCCGTCACTGCGAGCCCCAAAGGGGCGTGGCAGTCTCTGGGTATCATGCTCGGTTGCCCTGGACCCCATCGATGCCCCACGATCCCTCCCCCCGATCCACCGCCCCGGCGCGGGACGTCGCCATTCGAGTGCGTGGCGCTCGCACGCACAACCTCAAAGACATCGATCTCGACATCCCCAAACATGCCCTGGTGGTGATCACCGGGTTGTCGGGATCGGGCAAGTCAAGTCTGGCTTTTGACACGCTGTACGCCGAAGGCCAGCGGCGCTATGTGGAGAGCTTGTCAGCCTACGCGCGTCAGTTTCTGCAGCTGATGGACAAGCCCGATGTGGACGTGATCGAGGGCCTGTCTCCGGCCATCAGCATCGAACAAAAAGCCACCTCGCACAACCCGCGCTCGACGGTGGGCACCATCACTGAAATCCACGACTACTTGCGCTTGCTGTATGCGCGCGCCGGCACGCCGTTTTGTCCGGATCACCACTTGCCGCTGCAAACGCAGAGCGTGAGTCACATGGTGGACACCTGTTTGGCTTGGCCCGAAGGCACGCGGCTGATGGTGCTCGCGCCGGTGGTGCGTGAGCGCAAGGGAGAGTTCAACGACACCTTGGCATCGCTGCAGGCCCAAGGCTTCGTGCGGTTTCGCATCGACGGTGCCGTGGTCGACGCCACCGACCTGCCCACGCTGAAGAAGAACGACAAGCACGATATCGAGGTGGTGGTGGACCGTCTGCGCGTCTCGAGCGCCAGCCAGCAACGGCTGGCCGAGAGTTTTGAGACGGCTCTGCGTCTGGCCGAGGGCCGCGCGCTGGTGTGGCGACAAGATGCCCAGGGCGAGACGGCTGAAGAATTGGCCTTCAGCAGCCGCTTTGGGTGCCCCCGCTGCGGCGCCTCCTTGCCCGAGCTCGAGCCGCGCCTGTTTTCATTCAACTCGCCGCTGGGGGCTTGCCCCGGTTGCGATGGCCTGGGGCAGGTGATGGCCTTTGACCCGCAGCGGGTGGTGGCCTTTCCAAGTCTGAGTTTGGCCTCAGGGGCCATCAAGGGCTGGGACCGCCGCAATGCCTACACCCACCAAATGCTCAGTTGTGTGGCGCAGCATGTGGGCTTCGACCTGGACACGCCGTTTGAGTCCCTGCCCTTGCGCGCACGGGAGGTGGTGCTGCACGGCTCAGGTCAGGAAGACATCGAGTTCATCTATCAAGCCCAGAGCGCTCGGGGCAAGTCACGCACCGTCAAGCGCTGGCATCCCTTTGAAGGCATCTTGCCCAATTTCGAACGGCGATGGCGGGAGACCGATTCTCCGGCGGTGCGCGAGGACCTGGCGCGCTATCAAGCCATCCAGCCCTGCGCACAGTGCCACGGCACGCGCCTGCGACGCGAGGCTCGCCATGTCTTCTTGCTGGCCGCAGACGAACCCTCCGCCTCCACTGGCGATTCACCCGGTCGGGCCATCTACGAGCTGGAGCATGCCCCCTTGTCGCAATGCTTGGAGTACTTCGAGCAGCTGCGCTTGGCCGGTGCCAAGGCCACCATCGCCGAGAAGATCTTGCGAGAAATCCGCTCTCGACTCAAATTCCTCAACGATGTGGGGCTGACCTATCTCAGCCTCGACCGAGGCGCCGACACCTTGTCGGGCGGCGAGGCGCAGCGCATCCGCTTGGCCAGTCAGATCGGCTCTGGGTTGACCGGCGTGATGTATGTCTTGGACGAGCCCAGCATCGGATTGCACCAACGCGACAACGAGCGTTTGCTGAGCACCTTGATGCACTTGCGCGATCTGGGCAACTCGGTGCTGGTGGTCGAGCATGACGAGGACATGATTCGCGCCGCCGATCATGTGGTGGACATGGGACCCGGTGCCGGCATTCACGGCGGGCGCGTGATGGCGCAAGGCACACCGTCCGAAGTGGCCGCGCACCCAGACTCCTTGACGGGGGCCTACCTCGCGCACCGGTTGCACATTGAGGTGCCGCGCCAGCGCCGTGCCCTGAATACCTCGCTGGACGCCAGGTCGCTGCGGGTGGTGGGGGCTCGCGGGCACAACCTGCGCCACGTCAGCGTGGACATTCCCCTGGGTCTGTTCACCTGCGTAACAGGCGTCTCGGGGTCGGGCAAGAGCACCCTCATCAATGACACGCTGTATGCGGCCGTGGCGCGCAAGCTGTACCAAAGCCAAGACGAGCCAGCCCCTCATGAATCCATCGAAGGGCTCGAGGCCCTCGACAAAGTCATCAATGTCGATCAGAGCCCAATCGGCCGTACACCGCGCAGCAATCCTGCCACCTACACCGGCGTGTTCACGCCCATCCGCGAGCTGTTCGCCGATGTGCCTGCGGCCCGCGAGCGAGGCTATGGGCCCGGGCGCTTCAGCTTCAACGTGGCCGCGTCTTCGGGCGGAGGGCGTTGCGAAGCTTGTCAGGGCGACGGGGTCATCAAGGTGGAGATGCATTTCCTGCCTGACGTCTACGTGCCTTGCGACACTTGCGCAGGGGCGCGCTTCAACCGAGAGACGCTGGAGATCGTCTACAAGGGTCGCCACATTGCGCAAGTGCTCGACATGACGGTGGAAGATGCGCACACCTTCTTCAGCGCCGTGCCCGCCATTGCGCGCAAGCTGCGCACCTTGCTCGATGTGGGCTTGGGCTATGTGCGCCTGGGGCAAAGCGCCACCACCTTGTCAGGCGGCGAGGCGCAACGCGTGAAGCTTGCACTCGAGCTGAGCAAGCGCGACACCGGCCGCACGCTCTACATCTTGGATGAACCCACCACGGGACTGCACTTCCACGACATTGGCTTGTTATTGCGCGTGTTGCACCAGTTGTGCGATGCCGGCAATACGGTGGTGGTGATCGAGCACAACCTCGATGTCATCAAGACCGCCGATTGGTTGATCGATCTGGGCCCAGAGGGCGGGGCTGGAGGCGGCACCCTCGTGGCTTGTGGCACACCTGAAGAAGTGGCGGTGCACCCCAGCAGTCATACCGGGCGTTATCTGCGTGCACTGCTGGAATAAAAAAGCCCGGGGGCTCAACACCCACGGGCTTGTCAGACATCGGGCCCGATGGGGCCCGAGTGATCACTTGAGGTGGCCGCTGATCAGCTTGGTCATCTCGAACATCGACACTTGGGCCTTCTTGAAGATTTCCTTCAGCTTGGCGTCGGCGTTGATCATGGTCTTCTTGGCCTTGTCCTGCAGACCGTTCTTCTTGATGTAGTCCCACACCTTGCGGGTGACTTCGGTGCGAGGGATAGCCTTGTCACCGATCACCGCGGCCAGCGCTGCGCTGGGGGTCATGGGCTTCATGAAGGCGGCACTGGGAGTGCGCTTCTTCTTGGGAGCGGCCTTCTTAGGAGCCGCCTTCTTGGCGGGCGCAGCCTTCTTAGGCGCGGCCTTCTTGGCCGGTGCAGCCTTCTTCGCAGGCGCCTTCTTGGCCGGTGCAGCCTTCTTGGGAGCCGCCTTCTTTGCAGGCGCTTTCTTCGCAGCTTTCTTTGCAGTTGCCATTCATCGTTCTCCGGTAAATGTTTTCAATGGAGTCGTTGGGATGTGCCCAAACGGCACGGCCACGATGGTAATGCCTCGGAGCGCCTCTGGGAAGAGAGGGTGTGCCCTCAGCGCCACGGAGGCGCCGAGCCCTTGTTGTCGCGGGAATCGTCGCGTGAGTCGTCTCGTGGATCGTCCCGGCGGTTGGCGGCCCCGCCTCGAGAACGCATCTCCGCCATCAATTGCCGACGCTGACGCTCGAGATCGCGCAATCGCGCATCGACCACCGAGGCTTCGATGAAATCGGCCCCTGCGGCGCGCCGAGAGGCCGCCTGTGCGGCCCGGAGCAAGTCGATGGCCGCTGCCAAATCACCTAGCAACGCCCGCGCCTCCGCTTGGGCCCTCAGGGCTCTGAGCCTGGAGCCCAGCAAGTCGTGGTGGCGCGCCAGCAGCAGCCAGGCTGCCGCGTCACCTCGTTGTTCAGCCACCCACACCTGGAGTCGGCCCGCCGATTCGCGCAGCGATTCTGCCGGTAGTGCGCCCGCTCGAAAGGCCTGCTCCACCGCCTGCGCACGCAGCAAGGTCTCGGTGCGGCGCGGTGCATCGGCTGCGTTTGCGGCCCTGGAAGCCTCGGAGGCGGCGGCAGGCGCAGGCAGGGATGACAGGGTGGCCACCGCCTGGGCAGGCGCCCCGGCAGCCAGCTGCGCCTCGGCCTTGAGCAAGCCCACCAGGCGCTGAACACCCGGCGCCACCGCAGTGCCCTGCGCGCCCAAGGTCTCCATGGCCGTCACGGCGCGGCGGGCCTGGGGATGGTCACCGAGCTTGATGGACGCCAGCGCACTCGCGTAATGAGCGGCCATTTGCTCTGATCGCAAGGGTGAGGTGGACACGGACGCCGCCAAGCGACGCCAGCCGTCGACGCCTTCTTCCATCAGCACGCGAGCTCGCGACTGCATGAGCGCATGCACGGTGGCCTGCTGCTCCGAGGGGGCCCACGGCTGAGCCGAAAACGTCACCCGAGAGCGGGCCTCGGCCACGCGCTCCACCGTCAAGGGGTGGCTGCGCAGGTAGGGGTAAGCGCCGCTGTCAAAGAGCCTGGAGGCGTTGTCCATCTTCTCGAACATGCGCGCCATGCCGGCGGGCGCAAAGCCCGCCTCGGCAAACACACCCCAGCCGATGCGATCGGCCTCGCGCTCCATGTCACGAGAGAAATTCAGCTGCCCCTGGGCCATGGCCGCCTGTCCACCCACGATGGCCGCCTGGGCCACGTCCGGGTTGCTGGTGCGCGAAGCGGCCAAAATGCCGAGGATGATGGCCGCCACCCCCAGTGCGCCTTGTCGCCCGGCAGACCCCATGCTGCGCGCAATGTGCCGCTGGGTCACGTGTGACAGTTCGTGGGCCAGCACGGAGGCCAACTCATCCGACGAGCCGGTCAAAGAAATGAGGCCCAAGTGCACCCCCACATGGCCTCCGGGCAGGGCAAAGGCGTTGACACTGCGGTCGAGCACCAAAAACACCTCCCAGGCGAACTGGGTTTGGGTGTCGGCGCCAATGTCACCTCGCTTTTGGGCGGCTTTCACCAAGGGGTCCCACAAGGATTGCAGATACTCCAGCAGCACCGGGTCGTCCAAGTAGGCGGGGTCGCGACGCAGCTCGCGCATGATCTGTTCGCCATAGCGGCGTTCGGCCCCCACGCTCAGGTCGTCACTGGCGGCATCGCCCAGCGCCGGCACCCGCACCTGCGCCACCGCCGCAGGAGGCCCTGAGGACAAGCCCAAAGCCACGCTCAACACGGCCACCCCCCACCTCATGGACCACCGAGAGGGGCGCGGCCTGCGCCCAAGGGGAGCGAGCACGGTGCGCTCGCGGGCGAGGGCTCTGCAATGTGGCATGAGGTTCGTCAAAAGAGTGGGGCGTTGCGGCTCAAGGCCGCTTGCGGTGCGAGGATGGACATGGCAGAAGCGAAGCTATCATGACAAAGGCTCGTTGCTGGATCGTTTCTGGGCGAGTTTTTCTTCAATAGATGGCACGCACCCCCCATGAGTTCCACCAATTCGAGCCCTTTGACACATTTCAACGCTGCGGGCGAGGCCCACATGGTGGACGTGGCGGCCAAGCCGGCCACCCATCGTGTCGCACGTGCCAGCGGGCGCATTGGCATGCAGCCGGCCACCTTCGATCTGGTGCGCAACGGCCAGGCTCGCAAGGGCGATGTGTTGGGTGTGGCGCGCATTGCGGCGATCCAAGGCGCCAAGCGAACCGCCGACCTCATTCCCCTGTGCCACCCCTTGGCACTCACGCGTGTGAGCGTGGATTTTGAGCTCGATGAGGCCACCCGCACCGTGCAATGCACCGCACAGGTGGAGACCGTCGGCGCCACGGGCGTGGAGATGGAGGCCCTGACCGCCGTGCAGATCGGCCTGCTGACCATTTATGACATGCTCAAAGCCGCCGACCGCGGCATGGTGATGAGCGACATCCGCGTGCTCGAAAAGCGCGGGGGCAAGTCGGGGGATTGGGTGGCCGTGCGCGGGACCTGACTTCGGCGCATCAGATGGGCCGAAACACGCCCAGAGTCACACGGGCGTCGATGCAGGTGCCCCCCTGCGGGCCAGGGGCCACCCGCAAGTGGCCCTCCAAGGCATCCAGTCGCTCTTCCATGCCCATCAACCCATACCTTTTGGCGCCTCCGCTTGCTTTCGGGTCTATCCCAACCCCGTCATCCACCACTTGCAGGTGAACCTCTTGCGGGTGAGACAGGTCGAGCATCACATACACATAAGTGGCTTTAGCGTGCTTGCGCACATTGTTCAAAGCCTCTTGTGCCACTCGAAACAAGCACGTTGCCACATCGGGGTCCAATGAAGCACCGCGCTCCTCGGGCCCGATGAGCTCAAACTCGCACTCCACATGTGCTCGGCGGTGGAACTGTTCCGCAATGGCCGACAGCGCTGCCGGCAGACCCAGGTCATCCAATATTTGCGGGCGCAGGTCGTTGACGATGCGCCGCGTGGCGTCTAGCGCCTGATCGACAATGCCTGAGGTCAACTCTGCCAGTGCCTGCACCGCTGCGGGATCTCGGTCTGCCAGGCGCGACATTTCGGCCACGTCCATGCGGATGGCTCCCAGTTGCTGTTGGAGCTCGTCGTGAAGTTCTCGAGCGATGCGCTTGCGTTCTTTTTCCGTCAGGCGGTTTTGTTTGGCCACGAGGCTGCGTAGCGCGCGGCGCGACTCCTGCAGTTGGGTCTGGAGTTTCAGGTCTTGCGTCACGTCGCGGGAGATCATCACCGCCCCCAAACTTTGATTGGTGTCATCGCGCAGCGGGTAATAACTGCATTCCACCCGGCACACGGTCTGCCCCTTGCGTTTGACCTGGTAGACCAAACCAGCACCTTGCTCACCGCGCAAAGCGCGGGTCATGGGCCAATCCTCGACCCGCACCAGCCGATCTTGCCCGTCTCTGATTTCGATGGTTTGAGGCAGCGTGGACCAATCGGCTTCCAACTCTTCGTGGCTGGAAAATTGGTGCATGCGCAAAAAGGAATCGTTGACAGCGATCACGGCGCCTTGTGCATCGATGACCAGCACACCTTCAGAAATCGCACGCATCGCCGCCGTGAGTGTGTATTCAAGGCGACGAGTCTCTTGCGCAGCCCTTTGTTGCTCGCTCAGGTTGGTGCTGACGA
>CAZCJB010000019.1:11748-30448 GCA_964498795.1 uncultured Rubrivivax sp.
AGGCGACGAGTCTCTTGCGCAGCCCTTTGTTGCTCGCTCAGGTTGGTGCTGACGACGACAGCTCCAAGCACCTGGCCTTGGGTGCAGCGAAGGGGAGCAAAGCTGGCCCTGAAAGGCCAGGGCTTGCTCACGCCCGGTCGATATGCATGGGCAATTTCATGCAGACCTGACTCGCCGCGCAGTGCTCGGAAAAAAAAGTACTGTGACAGGGGCAGCTCGTTGCCGCGGTGATCGAGGTAGCTCACAAGACGGTACAGCTCCGCCACGGTCGAGGGCTCAGCGCAGCATTTGGCGGCGGCGAAGACCTGCCTACGGACTCGATTGGCAAACAAGATACGGCCCTCGTGGTCTGCAATGACCACGTCTTGGTCCAAAAGATCCAGGATCTCTTTCAAGAACGGCTGACCATGGATCAACTCGGACCCCAAGTCTGCAGGCCGCTTTGCATCGTCACCGCTCCTCGCAGGAGCGTCTTGAGGCAATGCAGACGGCAACGGGGCAGGCGCTGAGGACGGCGACGTGCGAGACATTGGGCCGATGTTGGTCCAACGCCGGCTCACCATGCAGTGGGGAAAACCTTGTCAGAAAACGAGAACCTTCAGGGTCGCGCCCCAGGCCCCCGAGCGACGAAGTCTCGCCAACCCAAGGCCTTGAGGGGCGGCGCACATGGAAAGCCCAGAGCTGGCTCTTGGGGTGGAAGCTCGGGCGAGACCGTGGTCACCGCCGTCGCAGCCTGCGGCGGGCAACCCGCAAAAAACGACTCCGAGGCGGGGTTGTGAAACTCACGCAGGCGTGCGGCCAAGTGCGCGGCCCGGGCTTCGTCGCCCAGCTCATGCCAGGCCCGGGCCCAAGCCATCATCAGGCGCGTGTCGAGAAGAAAATGCGAGGCTTGTTGCAAGCTGGGCAGCTCGGCGGAGGGCGTGTCAGTGACCGTGGCGGCCGCGTAATGGGCATGGTGGGCAAAAAACACGCTGCGCTGGCCGATGCGGATGCGTTCGGACAAAGGGGGCGCGCCGTCATAGGCCATGAAGATGTCGGCCACGCGGCGGTAGTCAGCCACCGACAAGGCAGCCCCCAAGATGAGTGTGGCCGCTGCCAGCGTCATGGGGGTGCCAGGGCGCGGGGGAAAAGCGGGCGCCTCGGGCGAGGCGGGCGACGCCGCCAGCGCAAAGCCCCAAGCCCAGGCACAAGGCAGCAAGAAGTAGGCATACCACAGCGGATATTCCAACTGGCTGTGCACCGCCATCATCAAGACCATGACAAACGCACTGCGCCGCGCCACGCCTTCGGTGCCTGGCACGGCGCCGGATCGCTTGAACGCCAGCCAAAAGCCCCAGGCCAACAAGCCGCACACGAGGGCCGCCACCGGCAGCCCCAACTCCACGGCCAATTGCAGCACCAGGTTGTGGGTGTGATCGAAGAACGCCACCGGCCGGCCCGCAAAGGGGGTGAGCGACCACGCAAAGTTGAACTCACCAAAGCCGACGCCCCACATCGGGTGCATGCGGATCAAGGCCCAGGTGTTGGCCCAAATGCCAAACCGTGAGCCCGACACATCGTGCTCTGACAATCGGGCCGCACCCCCAAACACTTGTGCCGAAGACTGAGACCACCAGGTCAGCCCCGCCCAGGCCAAGGCATAGACCAGAGGGGACAGCACCAGCAGGCGCCGTGCTGGCTGGGGCAATCGGCGATCCACCAGCCCCCAAGCCGCCAGCAACATCACACTCAGAGTGCCGGTGCGCGAGGCGGTCAACACCACCCCCAGGAGAATGAGGGCTCCGAGCCCCGCAGCCCAGCGCCAAGACAACCGGCCCAAGGCACACAAGGCCACCACCGCCACCGCAGACCACATCAGCAAACTGCTCAGGTGGTTGGGCTGACGCAAATTGCCAACGGCGCGCCCCGGAATGCCTGAAATGGCCAGCCAATCGCCATCGGGCACAGAAGGCGCAAACACCTGCACCGCCGCCAGGAGCGCATTGATGACACCGGCCACCACAAAGCCCCCACAAAAAGCCTCAAAAACGACCAAGGCCTGGGACTGCTGCCGCGTACCGGCGCCATGGGCCAGCAAGGTGGCCGCGCAGGCCAGCAGCGCAAGCGCCGAAGCCCCCAAGCTCCAAGGTAAGGCGCCCCAGGCGGATGACGCCAAAGCAGCCATCATGAGCAAGCCCAAGGCGCCCCACACGGGCCGTGCCGCCGCCCAGGCGCCGCGGCCTTCGGGCACGACGCCCCACACAAACCAACCCCAGGCGGCAATCGCCAGCGCCTGGTTCAAGAACGTGGGAGAGGGCGCGACGTTGAAGGCCAGCAGAGTGGGTGCTGTCGCCGCGACAGCGCCAAACAACCACGCCCTTCTGGCCAGCACGTCAGCCTTTGCAGGTCGCTGGCAAGTATTTGGCTGGCAGCGGGTTGGTGGCTGCCGGACCACATTTCCAGCCCGCCAAGGCCTTGCCCCCATCGGTGGCACCCACCAAGGCCGTGGTGCCGGCCTGCAACGGTGTGAGCGACAAGGCATGGGCCGAGGCCGAGGTGCTGCCTCCCAACGCAGACTCGTTGCCCACCACCGTGATCACTCCGTTGACGTCCACCGACCCTGAGGCCACATACTTGGTCGTCGCCACCGTGCACACCGAAGGCAGCACGGCGCTGACGTCAGGCGTGCTGGCCGTTTGCACCGCCTCGGAGACAGCCGTGCGGCATGATGAAGCGGCGAGAATCATCTCTGAGACCTTGGTGCGAATGGTGTGCTCTTGGTAGGCCGGCAAGGCCAACGCGGCCAACAGCCCTACGATGGCCACCACCACCATGACCTCGATCAGCGTGAAGCCGCGGGGGCGTGGTGATGGGCGTGATGATGGGCGTGGTGAACTTGGTTGACGCCGTGTCTGCAATGGATGGTGTGGCACGAAAAACTCCTTGTGCGTTGATGCGCAAACCATCTTCGAAGGACCGCGCGAAGAAAACAAGGGACTGCGACGGATGTCCCCCGCAAACCCCACATCAACCCCACCTTAGGGTGTGGTGCGGGGCACCACATCAGCCCTTGTCTGGGTCGCGCTCACCTTCAGCGGCACCTTCGGACTGCGCAGCTTGCCGCCGCGACATCCATCGCCCCAACCCCACCACACCGGCAGCTGCCAGCCCCTTGATGACGAATTGCAGCGCCGGAGAGACGGAGGCAAACAGGGGCTTCAAGCCGGGGTCGGTCAGCAGCATCTCTCCGGCCACCCAGCCCAGCAACGCAGCGCCCAAGGTGATGATGAGGGGGAAGCGTTCCATCACCCCCATGAGCACTTGGCTGCCGAAGATGATGAGGGGAATGGACAGGCCCAGACCAATGACGAGCAGCAGCATGCGTGACTCGGGCGGGCCCGCTTCGGCCGCTGCAGCCACGGCGATCACATTGTCCAAGCTCATGACCAAGTCGGCCACCAAGATGGTGCGCACCGCCGTCCACAGGTGATCGGACGCCTTGATGCCGTCTTCGCCGTCGTCTTCAGGCACCAGCAGCTGCACGCCGATCCAAAACAGCAGGGCCGCACCCACCATCTTGAGGTAGGGCAACTGCAACAGGCTGACCGCAAAGATGGTGAGGATCACCCGCAGCACGATCGCCGCCGCGCTGCCGTAAAACACCGCCTTCTTGCGTTGATCAGGTTGCAAGCTGCGCGCGGCCAGCGCAATCACCACCGCGTTGTCACCCGAGAGGATGATGTTGACCCAAATGATCTTGCCCAGGGCAAGCCAGAAAATCGCGTCAGTGAATTGTTCCATGCATCCTCCGCTGGCCCCCTGGGGCTGATGCGCTTGCGCGCAAGTGTAGGCCAGCTTCGATTACAGCATCGCCTTGAGCAGCCGGCCCATTTCAGACGGATTGCGCGTGACCTTGAAGCCGCACTCCTCCATGATGGCCAGCTTGGCATCGGCCGTGTCGGCCCCACCCGAAATCAAGGCCCCGGCATGGCCCATGCGCTTGCCCGGAGGCGCAGTGACGCCGGCAATGAAGCCCACGATGGGCTTTTTCATGTGTGCCTTGCACCAACGCGCGGCCTCGGCTTCATCGGGGCCACCGATTTCACCAATCATGATCACGGCATCGGTGTCGGGATCTTCATTGAACATGCGCATCACGTCGATGTGCTTGAGCCCGTTGATGGGGTCGCCCCCAATGCCCACGGCGCTGGATTGGCCCAGGCCAATCTCGGTGAGTTGCGCCACCGCCTCATAGGTCAGCGTGCCCGAGCGGCTGACCACCCCGATGCGGCCCTTGCGGTGGATATGGCCCGGCATGATGCCGATCTTGATTTCATCGGGCGTGATGGTGCCCGGACAGTTGGGGCCCAGCAGCAGCGTGCGCTTGCCGCCAGCCGCCTCTTTGGCCTTCATCTTGTTGCGCACCTCGAGCATGTCGCGGATGGGAATGCCCTCGGTGATGCACACGGCCAGGTCGAGGTCGGCTTCGACCGCTTCCCAGATCGCCGCTGCAGCGCCCGCAGGAGGCACGTAGATGACGCTGACCGTGGCCCCGGTGGCCTGTCGGGCGTCTTTGACACTGGCATAGATGGGAATGCCTTCGAAGTCTTCGCCGGCCTTCTTGGGGTTGACCCCCGCCACAAAACAGTTCTTTCCGTTGGCGTAATCGCGGCACATGCGGGTGTGGAATTGGCCCGTTTTGCCCGTGATGCCTTGGGTGATGACCTTGGTGTCCTTGTTGATCAGGATGCTCATAGTGTTGTCCCTTGGGCGGTTACTTCACGGCGGCGACGATCTTCGTCGCGGCCTCGGCCATGGTGTCGGCGCTGATGATGGGCAGGCCAGAATCGGCCAGCATCTTCTTGCCCAGGTCCTCGTTGGTGCCCTTCATGCGCACCACCAGGGGCACCGTCAGGTTCACGGCCTTGCACGCCGCGATCACCCCTTCGGCGATGGTGTCGCAGCGCATGATGCCGCCGAAGATATTGACCAAGATGCCCTTCACATTGGGATTGCCCAACATGATCTTGAAGGCCTCGGTGACCTTTTCGGCCGTGGCGCCACCGCCCACATCCAAGAAGTTGGCCGGCTCCCCGCCAAACAGCTTGATGGTGTCCATGGTGGCCATGGCCAGGCCTGCGCCGTTGACCAGGCAGCCGATGTTGCCATCCAGACTGATGTAGGACAGGTCGAACTTGCTGGCAGCGATTTCAGCGGGATCTTCTTCGTCCAAGTCGCGGTAAGCCACGACCTCGGGGTGGCGAAACAGTGCGTTGGCGTCGAAGTTGAACTTGGCGTCCAGCGCCTTGATGTGGCCATTGCCTTCCAGGATCAATGGATTGATCTCCGCCAGGCTGGCGTCGGTGGCCATGTAGCAGGCATAAAGCTTCTTGAGCACATCGGCGGCCTGGGCCTGACTGGCCTGGGGCACGCCAATGCCTTGGGCCAATTGCTGCGCCTGGGCGTCGGTCATGCCGGTGAGCGGATCCACGAAGACTTTGATGATCTTTTCCGGGGTCTTGTGAGCCACTTCTTCAATGTCCATGCCCCCTTCGGAGCTGGCCATGACCGCCACTTTTTGGGTGGCGCGGTCGGTCAGAGCGGCGACGTAATACTCTTTTTTGATGTCCGCGCCTTCTTCGATCAGCAGACGGCGCACTTTCTGTCCCTCGGGCCCGGTTTGATGCGTCTTGAGCTGCATGCCCAAGATCTGGCCCGCCAAGGTCTTGACCTCGTCGATGGACTTCGCCACTTTGACGCCGCCGCCCTTGCCGCGCCCACCCGCGTGGATCTGTGCTTTGACCACCCAGACGCTGCCACCCAGCTTTTGGGCCGCCTCGACGGCTTCTTGCACATTGAATGCGGGGATGCCGCGCGGCACGGGCACGCCAAACTGGCGCAGCAATTCCTTGCCTTGGTACTCGTGAATCTTCATGGGTGAAGTCTCAGGTGATCGTTGAACAAACGCCGCGCCACCCGGCCGTCAGGCAGACGGAGATGGCAAGCGGTCGGCGGGATTGTGATCGGGCTTCTTGGCGTCAGGCTGACGAAACCAACGGGGATGGTGCAGCCGCACCACCTCTCCATCGCTGCGCAAGGCGTGACAGCGGTCAATCTGGAAAGGTTTTGGCGCATCGGGGGCGGTCAAGGCCGCCTTTTCCTCCGGCGTGCGCTCGCTGTACTGCGCCTGGATGAGGGCGGTGGGGAGGACCTGCGCCAGCTCGGTCAGGTGGGTGCAGCCGCGAGTGCCCACCAGACGCTCCAGCGAGCTTCGCCGGAAATTGCGCTTGAGATTCAGGCCAATCAACCCCTGGTAGGGGTCCGCGTCTTGAAATTCACAATGCGAGGGGTGGGGCACGCGCTCAGACTGCGAGCCACTGTCCACGATGAGCCCATCGTGCTGGACCACCAGCCGAAGCCTCAAATCATGGATCGGGTCACCTGCGGCGCGCAGCTCCCCGTGGTTCATGAGCGTCTCGCGGGTCTTGACGTCGCGCAGCCGCGCCTCCATCTCCCAAAGCCCATCTGGCCGCGCAAAGACCTCAATCTCCAGGGTTCGGCGGTGCTTGAGGGCTCGATGAGGCGAGGCAGAAGGCAAAGGCATGATGGTCGGGGACTCTAGCATGCGAGGGTGGGCTGGATTTTCGGGCGTCGGCGGGCGAGCGGCGTGGCCGTGGCAGAAGGGAACTAGGCTGGCGGCTTGCTGGGCTGGCGGCTTTCGTGGCCACCGATACCTGGGGGGCCCTGGCCTTCGCCAGACCCCCCAGGCACCGGCAGCCTGGCCTGCATCTGACAATTCGCATCCGGTCTCTGACCTGCTTCGCTGCGCCTGACGCACTGTCAGCCCAGGGTCCGGTCGTGGGGTGGCGCGGCGCATAGCCGGGTCCCCCACGAGCGTGGCCCACGCGGTGCAGGCCTTTAAGGCGAGTCCTCTTCGTCGCCGGGAGGCGATGGATCGACGGACTTGTCCGGGTGATGGGCTTGCCGAAGGACTTGTGACACCGTCTCGGCCGAGAATCCGCGCGCGGCGAGGAAGCGTGCCTGTCGAGCTCGTAGCTGCGGCGAGGCGGCGGCCTCGCCGCCGGGGCCACGGCCGGGATGGAGGGTGCGGTTTCGTCCGAATTTGGCCTCAAAAACGCGCTGGGCTCGCTCGAGTTCGCTGTCTCGCAACTGGGCTCGCAGCGTTTCGTCAGGAGTCACCCCTTTGGCGCGCAGCTCTTGCTCAATGCGACGATTGCCAAAGCGCGAAATGCGGGCATGGACCCGGCTTTCGACAAAGCGCGCCTGGCTCAGTTGGCCTGCGGATTCCAGGGCATCGAGCAACGGTGCGATTTCGTCGTGGTGCGCCTGGACTCGGGTGGCGTAGCGCTCGAGCTTTTGCTGCAGCTCGAGCCGGGAATGTTCCCTTTGCGCCAGCCAGGCCAGGGCCTTGCCACGCAGCGACACGGGCGCCAAGCCGGCCTCCTGTGCCGCGCGGTCAGTCGGCCGCAGCAGACGGCAGCAGCGGAATGCCCATGGCCTCACGGACCTTGTTTTCGACCTCTTGCGCGACGTCGGGGTTTTCACGCAGAAACTCACGGGCATTGTCTTTACCCTGGCCTATTTTTTCGCCGTTGTAGGCGTACCAAGCCCCTGATTTCTCGAGGATCTGGGCGGCCACGCCCATGTCGATGATCTCCCCCTCACGGCTGATGCCTTCACCGTACAGGATGTCAAATTCGGCCGTCTTGAACGGTGGGCTGACTTTGTTTTTCACCACCTTGACTTTGGTCTCGCTGCCAATGACTTCTTCGGCTTTTTTGATGCTGCCGGTGCGGCGAATGTCCAGTCGCACCGACGAATAAAACTTGAGCGCGTTGCCGCCCGTGGTGGTTTCGGGGTTGCCAAACATGACACCGATCTTCATGCGGATCTGGTTGATGAAGATGACCATGCAATTGGTCTTTTTTATGGTGGCCGTGAGCTTGCGCAAGGCTTGGCTCATCAAGCGGGCCTGCAAGCCGGGCAGAGAGTCCCCCATTTCACCTTCGAGCTCGGCCTTGGGCGTGAGCGCGGCTACCGAGTCGATGACGATCAGGTCCACCGAACCAGAGCGCACCAAAGCGTCCACAATTTCAAGGGCTTGCTCGCCCGTGTCGGGCTGAGAGATGAGCAACTCTTGCAGGTTGACGCCCAGTTTTTGGGCGTATTGCACATCGAGCGCATGCTCGGCATCAATAAAGGCGCACGTGCCCGATTGCTTTTGCATCTCGGAAATGACCTGCAACGTGAGGGTGGTCTTGCCCGAAGACTCCGGGCCGTAGATTTCGATGACCCGCCCGCGGGGCAAGCCGCCGACACCCAAAGCGATGTCCAGGCCTAGAGAACCGGTAGACACCACTTGGATGTCTTCCAAAGCTTCACCATCGCCCAAGCGCATGATGGAGCCCTTGCCGAATTGCTTTTCAATTTGGCTCAAGGCCGCTTGGAGTGCCTTGGCTTTTTCAGTGTTGAGTGCCTTCACGGGTGCGTCCATATTGAGTTCCTCCGATGGGACGCATTATGGCAGAAAGCCTGGATATTTGTACAGCTCTTTTGGGGGAGGCCCTGGTGAAAACACCCCCCCTGAGGTGCGAGGGATCGGAGATCCTAGAATCCAGGCTTCGCCAGGAGACGACTCATGCGCATCCTCATCGCCGAAGATGACCAGGTTTTGGCCGACGGCCTGCTGCGGTCGTTGCGGGCTGCCGGCTATGCCGTGGACCAGGTGGCCAGCGGCAGCGAGGCAGATGCGGCTGTCGCGTCTCACGAGTTCGACCTGCTGATTCTGGATTTGGGCCTGCCCAAGATGCATGGCCTGGAGGTGCTGAAGCGCTTGCGGGCTCGCGGCTCGAGCATGCCCGTGCTCATCCTCACAGCCGCGGACAGCGTGGAGCAGCGTGTCAATGGGTTGGACCTGGGTGCCGACGACTACATGGCCAAGCCGTTTTCGCTGCAAGAGCTCGAAGCGCGAGTGCGAGCCCTGACGCGACGCGGCTTGGGCACCGCCTCGTCCATCATCAAGCATGGGCCCTTGAGCTTCGATGCCACGGGTCGTGTGGCTTACCTGGACGAGCAGATGGTGGAGCTGTCGGCCCGCGAGCTGAGTTTGCTCGAAGTGCTGCTGCAACGGGCGGGACGCCTGGTGAGCAAGGACCAATTGGTGGAGCGGTTGTGCGAATGGGGTGAAGAGGTGTCGACCAATGCCATCGAGGTCTACATTCACCGCCTGCGCAAGAAGATCGAACGCGGCCCGGTGCGCATCGCCACGGTGCGTGGGCTGGGCTATTGCTTGGAGAAGATTCCGTCTTGAGTGCCCCCGAACAGCGATCGCTGTTCGGCGAGATCCTCGATTGGATGCTCGCCCCGCTCTTGCTGCTGTGGCCCATGAGCCTGGGCTTGACCGGCATCGTGGCCCAAGAGATTGCCAACCGCCCTTATGACCGTGAGCTCGGGGCCATGACCCAGATGCTGGTCAGGCAAGTGGTCGTGGAGCCGCCCCTCGAGCCTGGCTTGCGCCCCACGGTGCGCGTGAGCGCCAGCGGTGTCACGGAGCTCTTGCGCGGAGAAGACGTGGACCGCGTCTACTTTCAGGTCCGCGGAAGCGAAGGCGAGCTCGTGGCCGGAGACGCCGAGCTGCCTGCCCCCGAAGAGGAGTCCGAACCGACCCAAGAAATCCGGTTTCGCGACGATTTGGTGCACGACGCACCGGTGCGCGTGGCCACGCTGTGGCTGCCTGTGCCCGGTGATCCGCAGGGCCGAAGGGTGCTGGTGCAACAGGCCGAAACCCTGGAGCGCCGCTCCCGCCTGGCCAGTGAAATCATCAAAGGTGTGATCCTGCCGCAGTTCGTAATCTTGCCCATGGCCGTGTTGTTGGTGTGGCTGGCCTTGGCGCGGGGCATTCGGCCCTTGAATCGCTTGCAGCAGCGTATCCGCAAGCGCGAAGCGGGCGACCTCAGCGCGATTGACGAACGCGATGTGCCCGAGGAGGTCACTCCCCTGGTGGCCTCGATCAACGAATTGTTGCAGCGGCTGGACCAGTCCATGGCCCGCCACAAGCATTTCTTGGCCGACGCGGCACACCAGCTGAAGACGCCCTTGGCCGGGTTGCGCATGCAGGCCGAACTTGCGCAACGAGAAATCGACGCCGGGCAGCGCGATCCGCAGGCGCTCAAGGCCACGCTGCAACAAATCGCGTTGTCCAGCCAGCGCGCCGCACACTCGGTCAATCAGCTGCTGGCCATGGCTCGCGCCGAAGATCAAGAACAAGCCCAGCGCACGCAGTTGGTGGACTTGGCGGCCCTCACCCAAGAGGCCGTGCGCGATTTTGTGCCGCGCGCCTTGGAGTCACGCATCGACCTCGGCTACGAAGGTGCCGACCCCGGGGGGGCCGCCCTGATGCAGGGGCATCCGGTGTTGGTGGGCGAGTTGGTGCGCAACTTGGTCGACAATGCGCTCCGCTACACCCCTACGGGTGGCACGGTGACCGCGCGAGTGCTTCGCGATCCCTTTGGCCAGGTGTTGGTGCTGCAAGTGGAGGACACCGGCCCGGGCATCCCTCCCTCAGAACGGCAACGGGTGTTTGAGCCCTTTTATCGCGCGCTGGGTACGGGCGTGGACGGCACCGGCTTGGGGCTGGCGATCGTGCGGGAAATCGCTTCGCGCCACGGCGCTGAGGTGTCCATCGATGAGGCCCACCCCCGGCACGGCAACCATGTGCCCACCACGCCCTCGGGCCCGGGCGCTTTGTTCACGGTGCGCTTTCCCGTGGGGCGGGTGGTCAAGACTGGATGAGGCGGCGATTGCGGGCCACGGACATCAACATGCCCAAGCCCAATCCGACCGTGACCATCGCGGTGCCTCCGTAGCTGATGAAGGGCAGCGGCACCCCCACCACAGGAAGGATGCCACTGACCATGCCCATGTTCACGAAGGCATAGGTGAAAAAGCTCAGGGTGAGCGACCCCGCCAGCAGCCGGGAGAACACGGTCGGTGCAGCCGCCGCAATGACCAAGCCGCGGAAAATCACAAAGGTGAAGCCCACCACCAGCAGCAAGACCCCCAACAGTCCAAACTCTTCCGACAGCGCCGCAAAGATGAAGTCGGTGGTGCGCTCGGGAATGAACTCCAGGTGGGTCTGCGAGCCATTCATGAAGCCCTTGCCTGCCAGACCCCCTGCGCCAATGGCGATCATGCCCTGAATGATGTGAAACCCCTTGCCCAGTGGGTCGGTGGTGGGATCGAGCAAGGTGCACACGCGATGCTGCTGGTAATCGCGCAGCAAGGGCCATTTGACATCGGGCTGGCAAATCGTCGGCTCAAAAATGATCAACGCCAGAATGCCCGCCACACCCAAAACCATCACCGGGACAATCAGCTTCCAGGACAGCCCGGCAAAGAACAACACATACAGTCCCGTGGACAAGATGAGCAGCGCGGTGCCCAAGTCAGGTTGCTTCATGACCAGCAGCGTGGGCAGCAGCACCAGGAGCAGCGCCACCCCATGGTCCCGAGCTCTCACGCGCCCCTCGCGTTTTTGAAACCACCAGGCCAGCGTCAGCGGCACTGCGATTTTCAAGATTTCACTGGGCTGAATCACCACCCCCACGTGGAGCCACCTCGTCGCACCTTTTTTGGTGATGCCAAAGAGGGCGGTGGCCACCAGCAACGCCACCCCCACCACGTAAAGCGGCACCGCCGCCGCCATGAGGCGCTGAGGCGGCACCTGGGCGACGGCGAATACCACCACGGCGGCGAGCACCATGTTGCGGGCGTGATCCACAAACCGAGTGCCGTGGTCGTAGCCCGCGGAGTACATCACCAACAAGCCGAGCAATGCCAGGGCCCCCATGGCCAGGGCCAGCGGGCGATCAAATCCGCGGTACCACGGCGCCAGGCGAACCCACCAGGGGGGTCTTTCAAACACATCGCTCATCGCGCCGCCTCTGCGGGGGTGGGCTCAGGGCGTGAGGCGACCGTCTGGCCAGGCAAGGGCATGTCGACCGCACGTCGAGGGGTTCCGATGGGGGCGGCCGATCGCCCCACACGCGTGGCCGCCACATCTTCTTCGCTGGGGTATTGGCCCAGCAAGACGTAATCGAACACGCGCCGCGCAATGGGCGCTGCCGCCTCTGCCCCAAAGCCCGCGTTTTCCACCACCACGGCCAAGGCGATGGTGGGTTGATCAACGGGGGCCACCGCAATGTAGAGCGAATGGTCGCGCTTGTGCTCCTCAAGCTTGGCCGCGTTGTATTTTTCGTTTTGGCGGATGCCCACTGCCTGGGCCGTGCCCGTCTTGCCCCCACTGGCATAAGGTGCACCGGCAAAGACTCGGGTAGAGGTGCCCTCTTGCGTCACCCCGTACAGCGCGCGGCGAATCAGATCCACGTGCTCTGGCCTCAGGGCCAAAGGCTCCATCGCATCGTGGGCCACACGCTGGCGCTGGCCCGTGACCGGGTCCTCGATCTCCCGCACCAACCGGGGACGGAAGCGCTGACCTCCTGAGGCCAGAGTGGCCGTGGCACTGGCGAGTTGCAGGGCGGTGAAGTTGTTGTAGCCCTGGCCAATGCCCAGAGAAATCGTCTCGCCCGCATACCATTTTTGCTGCTCAGGCCTCTTGTAGTACCGGCGCTTCCAATCGGTGGAGGGCAACACCCCGGTGACTTCGTGGTTGAGGTCGATGCCGGTCTTCACGCCAAAACCAAAAGGCTCGAGCTGATCGTGAATCAGGTCCACGCCCATTTCGTTGGCCAGGGAGTAGTAGTAGACGTTGCTGGACAGGACGATGGAGCGCATCATGTCAACCGCCCCCAGGCCATGGTCACCATGGCTGCGAAAGGTGTGGTTGCCAAACTGGAAGGTCCCACTGTCTTGGATCAGGGTGGTGGGCGCGCGCTTGCCCGTGTTCAAGGCCGCCATGGCCATGAAAGGCTTGAAGGTGGAGCCCGGCGGGTAGGTGCCGCGCAGGGCGCGATTGAGCAAGGGCTTGTCGATGGACTCGTTGAGTTCGCGCCAGCTTTGCGCATCAATGCCGTCGACGAACAAGTTGGGGTCGAATGTGGGCTTGCTCACAAACGCCAGCACTTCCCCATTGCGCGGGTCGATGGCCACGAGCGCTCCGCGCCGGTCGCCAAAGAGCTCTTCCACCAAGGCTTGCAAGCGAATGTCGACCGACAACACGAGCTTGCTGCCCGGTGTGGGAGGCCGGCTCTTGAGGCGACGCACCGCGCGCCCTCCGGCGCTCGTCTCCACCTCTTCATAGCCCGTGAGCCCGTGCAACGACTCCTCGTAATGCTGCTCCAACCCCAGCTTGCCCACATATTCGGTGCCGCGGTAGTTGGCCATGCGCGCATCGGGCCAATCTTCCATCGCCTCTTTTTCGGCGGGGCTGATGCGCCCGATATAGCCCAACAAGTGGCTGCCCACCTCACCGAGCGGGTAGTTGCGAAAGAGCCGGGCTTTAATCTCCACCCCGGGAAACCGGTAGCGCTGAGCCATGAAGCGCGCCACCTCTTCGTCGCTCAAACGGTTGCGAATGGGCAGGGTGGGTGCGCCCTTCATTTCTTCTTGGAGACGTTTGAACCGCCGTCGGTCTCGGGGTTGGATGTCGATGACATCAGACAGCGAATCGATCAGGGCTTCGAGGTCGGCGACCTGCGAAGGCGCAATCTCCAAAGTGTAGGCCGAGTAGTTGGTGGCCAGGACGACACCGTTGCGGTCCACAATCAGGCCCCGATTGGGCACGATGGGCACCACAGCAATGCGGTTGGCTTCAGCCTGGGTCGCGAGCTCCTCATGGCGCACCACCTGCAGCCAAACCATGCGCAGAGTCAGCAATAAAAAGCACAACAGCACAAAGCCCCCAGCGGCCAGCAGCCGGGAGCGAAATCGATCCAACTCCAGTTCGAGGTTCTTGAGCTCGGTCACAGCGGACGATTTTGGTCTGGGTCAGGGGCGCGGCGCTGCGGCGCCAGCAGCACCCAGGTGGCGAGCGGCCACAAGGCTGCTTGCAAAAGGGGCGCCACCAAAAAGCTCCAGCCGGGAAACATGCCGCCCACACTCAGGCGCACGGCCAAGGTCACGAGCTCGGCCGTGAGAAACAAAGGGAAGACCTGCAAGGCTTGGTCGGTCACCCCGAACCACAACAGGCGGCGCGACAAGGTGGTGGCCCCAAAACACAACAGGGTGTAGGACAAGGCGTACTGCCCCAACAAAGCGCCCTCATGGACGTCGTTGAGCAACCCAAACACAAAGGCCACGCCCAGGCTGACCCGGCGTGGCTGATGCACGTTCCAAAAGACGAGTACCACGGCCAACAGGTCGGGCCAAGCCGGGTGACGACCAATGGGCAGCAGTTGTGATGCGAAAGCCCCCAGTAACGAGGTCGCAATGAACCACGAGCGTGCAGGCAGCAGCAACTGCGCATGGCCACGGGGCATGATCATCGGCGCGTCCCCCGGGTGGTGCGGCCCGCAGGGGCCGAGGCCGTGGGAGCGGCCGGGCGGGGCGGCAGTTGAGTCGACATCGGCTCGAGCACCAACACATGGCGAACCCCTTCGGGCGATGAGACAGGTGCCGCCAGGATGCGGGCAAAACCTGACTCCACACGGCGCTCGACCGAGGCCACCTTGGCCACTGCCAACCCCGGGGGGTACACGCCATCAATCCCGCTGGTGATGAGCAAGTCCCCCACCTGGATGTCTGCGTTGGTGGCCATGAACCTGAGCTCCATGCCCGGATGGGGTGCGCCGCCAAAGGCCGCACTGCGCGACTGCGTGCGGGCATTGAGCACTGGCAGGGTGGCATCGCGGTCGACCAACAGGGTCACCTCGGACGACAAGGGGTAGACCCGCGTCACCTGCCCCAGCACCCCTTGCTCGTTCACCACGGGAGAGCCCGCCTGCACCCCTTGTGTCAGCCCGCGATTGATGAACACCTTGCGCGAAAAGGGATCGGCCGCCTCGTACATCACCTCGGCCGCCTGGGACTTCACATTCAACGCCGGCTGCAAGTCGAGCAAGGCGCGCAGGCGTTGGTTTTCCTGCGCCAACACCTGCGCCCGAGCGCCTTGCAATGCCTGCGCGGCCAGCTGCGCGCGGTTCGCCCGCTCCTGTGCCACAGCGGCCTCCAAGCCTTGGCCGTAATCCCCTAGCGCTTCCCAGGCATCCACCGGCGTCAACAAGGCTTTTTGCATGGGCAGCAACACGGTGGCCACTGCGGCGCGCAGCGGGTTGACCACGCCGTAGCGCGAGTCCGCCACCATCAGCGCCAACGCCAAGGCCGAACAGACGATCAGCTTGGTCAGCGCCGAAGCGCCCTGACGGAAAAAAGGCGGTGGCGTGCGGTCAAGGGTCCCCAAGGGCATCGGGACACCGCCTGGGTCACTCGGAGGTGAAGATGCTGCCCAGGCGCTCCATGCGATCCAGCGCCAAGCCGCAACCGCGCACCACGCAAGTCAGCGGGTCTTCGGCCACCAGCACCGGCAATCCGGTTTCCTCGGCCAACAAGCGGTCGAGATCGCGCAGCAACCCGCCGCCGCCCGTCAACATCATGCCGCGCTCGGCGATGTCAGCCCCCAGTTCAGGCGGCGTTTGCTCCAAGGCGTTTTTCACCGCCGAGACGATCTGATTGAGCGGGTCGGTCAAGGCCTCCAGAATCTCATTGGAGGAGATGGTGAAGGCGCGAGGCACCCCCTCGGACAGATTGCGGCCCTTGACTTCCATTTCCTTGACTTCAGAGCCTGGGAAGGCCGAGCCGATTTGCTTTTTGATGGCTTCCGCTGTGGGGTCGCCAATGAGCATGCCGTAGTTGCGTCGGATGTAGTTGACGATGGCCTCGTCGAACTTGTCGCCCCCCACCCGCACGCTGCCTTTGTAGACCATGCCGCCCAGGGAAATCACACCGACTTCCGTCGTGCCACCCCCAATGTCCACCACCATCGATCCCGAGGCCTCGCTCACTGGCAAGCCCGCGCCAATGGCCGCAGCCATGGGCTCTTCAATCAGGTAGACCTCCGAGGCGCCAGCGCCGAGCGCCGACTCACGGATGGCGCGGCGCTCGACTTGGGTCGACCCGCAGGGCACGCAGATGATGATGCGCGGGCTCGGCTTGATGAGCGAGCGCGGGTGCACCATGCGGATGAACTGCTTGAGCATTTGCTCGGTGACGGTGAAGTCAGCGATCACGCCGTCCTTCATGGGGCGAATGGCCTCAATGTTGCCGGGCACCTTGCCCAACATGGCCTTGGCCTCCTTGCCCACGGCCTGAATGGTCTTTTTGCCCTGAGGGCCGCCCTCGTGGCGAATGGCCACCACCGAGGGCTCATCAAGCACGATGCCCTTGCCGCCGGCATAAATGAGCGTGTTGGCGGTGCCAAGGTCGATGGCCAAATCGGTCGAAAAGTAGCTGCGCAGAAAGGCAAACATGGTTCCAGGGGGGTCGCGAATCGGGGATGAACTGAAGGGGCAAATCGAGCGCGAGTGGCCCGATCACCGTGTGCGCCGATAATACCGCAGCCCCCTCATGAAATCTTGTCACCATGGCCCTGACCTCACAGGACGTGCAGCGGATCGCGCACTTGGCACGCCTTGAACTCACCGACGACCAGAGCAAGGAATTGCTCGGGCAGCTCAACGGCTTTTTCGAGATCGTCGAACAGATGCGCGCCGTCGACACCGCCAGCGTCCAACCCCTGTACACGCCGTTGTCGGCGGTACAAGACGTGACCTTGCGGCTGCGCGAGGATGTCGTGACCGAAGGCGACGATCGACAGGCCAACCAACGCAGCGCCCCGTGCGTGGAGGAGGGGCTCTTCCTGGTGCCCAAGGTGATCGAATGAGCCCCCCGCCCTTCAGCGACTCCGCCATGCACACCTGGGGGGTGGCCGAGACATCTCGCCGACTTCAATCCCGGGACGTCTCCAGCCTGGAGCTCACGCAAGCGCTCTTGGCCAGGCTGCCGCAACACGCCGACCTGGGCGCCTTCCTCTGGAGCGACCCCGAGGGTGCGCAGGCCCAGGCCCGGGCCGCCGATGAGCGCCGCGCCCGGGCAGAGGCCGGCCCCTTGACGGGCGTGCCCGTGGCACACAAAGACATCTTTGTCACGCGAGATGGCCCCTCCACCGCGGGCTCCAAGATGTTGGCCGGCTACCGCAGCCCCTTTGATGCCACGGTGGTGGCACGCCTGGGGGATGGTTCGGGTCTGCAAGGGGCGGCCCCAGCCGGCGCAGGGATGGTTCATCTGGGCAAACTCAACTGCGACGAGTTCGCCATGGGCTCGTCCAACGAGAACTCTGCCTTTGGACCTGTGCGCAACCCTTGGGACCGTTCTCGGGTGCCTGGGGGCTCCTCGGGCGGCTCGGCCGCCGCGGTAGCGGCCCGGTTGGTGAGTGCCGCCACCGGCACCGACACAGGGGGCTCCATTCGCCAACCCGCTTCGTTTTGCGGCATCACGGGCATCAAACCCACCTATGGCGTGTGTTCGCGCTACGGCATGATTGCCTTTGCCTCCAGCCTCGATCAGGCGGGGCCCATGGCCCGCTCGGCCGAGGACTGCGCCTTGCTGTTGTCGGCCATGGGCGGCTTTGACCCACGAGACGCCACGAGCGCCCAGCGCCCCCCGGTGGATTACCACGCGCAAATGCTGGCCCTCCGTTCAGGTGCCTCAGCCCTGCGCCCGTTACAAGGGTTGCGCATTGGCTTGCCGCGTGAGTTCTTCCCCGCGGGCCTGGCGGCCGATGTGGAAGCCGCGGTGCGGGGGGCTCTGGCCGAGCTGGAACAGCTGGGTGCCACCTTGGTCAACGTGAGCTTGCCACGCACGGAGTTGTCGATTCCCGTCTACTACATCATCGCCCCGGCAGAGGCCAGCTCCAATCTGTCGCGGTTTGACGGCGTGAAGTTCGGCCACCGCACCACCGACCCCAAAGACCTGCTTGAGCTGTACAAGCGGTCGCGTGCGGAGGGTTTTGGCCCCGAGGTGCAGCGCCGCATCATGATCGGCACTTACGTGCTGTCTCACGGCTACTACGACGCCTATTACCTGCAGGCGCAAAAACTGCGGCGCATGATTGCCGACGACTTCCAGCGGTGCTTTCAGGCGTGTGATGTCATCGCGGGTCCCGTGGCACCCACCGTGGCTTGGAGGCTTGGCGAGCAAGCCGGCGACCCTATGGCGGCCTACCTGGCCGACATCTTCACCCTGCCTGCCAGCCTGGCGGGCTTGCCGGGCATGAGCGTGCCTGCCGGGTTTGGCGAGCATCACATGCCCGTGGGCCTGCAGCTCATTGGCAACTACTTTGCCGAAGGCACCTTGCTGCATGCCGCACACGCCTTGCAGCAGGCCACCGATTTCCACCAACGCATGCCCGCAGGAGTGTGACGATGGGGCTGCCCCACCACCCAACCCCGCAGCCGCTGGTACGAGGCTACGAAGTCGTCATCGGCTTTGAAACCCACACGCAGCTGTCCACCCGCAGCAAGATCTTCAGTGGTGCCAGCACCGCGTTCGGTGCCCCGCCCAACACCCAAGCCTGCGCCGTGGACCTGGCCCTGCCGGGCACCTTGCCGGTGCTCAACCGCGGGGCCGTGGAGCGCGCCATTCAGTTCGGATTGGCGGTGGGCGCCACCGTGGCGCCACTGTCCATTTTTGCGCGCAAGAACTACTTCTACCCCGACCTGCCCAAGGGCTATCAGATCAGCCAGTACGA
>CAZCJB010000020.1:0-29663 GCA_964498795.1 uncultured Rubrivivax sp.
CCACGGCCATGGGCAAGATCCGATTGGCGGACGCGCAGGGACGCCCGATTCCTGAGGGTTGGGCCACCGATGCGCAAGGCCACCCCACCACATCGGCCGCCGAGGCGATTGCCGGCATGTTGCTGCCGGCCGCCGGCCCCAAGGGGTTTGGCCTGGCCGTGGCCATCGACCTGTTGTGCGGCGCTTTGTCGGGTGGTGGTGTGGGGTCGCAGGTGCAGCCCCTCTATGGCAATGCAGCCACAGCTTACAACTGCTCGCACACCTTCATCACCATCGATGCGTCGCGTGTGCATGGAGGCCGCGGCGTGTCCACCGACGTCACCGCGCTGGCCGAAGTGATTCGGCAGTCCAAACGCGCGCAGGGGGTCGATACCCTTTATGCACCGGGCGATTTGGAACGCGCCAAGCGTGCACAGCATGGAGAACATGTCTCGCTGGCGCAAGAATTGATCGACAAACTCCTCCAAGAAGCTGAGCGCGCAGGTCTGCGCGCCACCCTGTCCCCCCTCTCTTCTCCTGTCAAGAAACCCTGATATGAAACAACAAATCACGTCTCCCAAGTTGCGCCAACCCAATG
Organism: uncultured Rubrivivax sp.; assembly: GCA_964498795.1. Taxonomy (GTDB): domain Bacteria; phylum Pseudomonadota; class Gammaproteobacteria; order Burkholderiales; family Burkholderiaceae_C; genus Rubrivivax. Next base: position 578 of record CAZCJB010000020.1, read on the forward strand.
GCCATTTTTCTCATGCCACCACCATTGAGGCTCGAGGAAAACTGGTGTTCATCAGCGGCATGACGGCACGGGCTGCCGATGGTTCCATCACGGGCGTGGGCGATGTCGAAGCCCAGACCCGCCAGGTGTGCGAAAACCTCAAGGCGGCTGCAGAGGCCGCAGGGGGCTCACTCAAGGACATTTGCCGCGTGGATGTGTATGTGCGCAACATGGAGCACTTTGAGCGCATCCACAAAGTGCGCCGCGAGTATTTCGAGCCGCCCTTGCCCGCCTCGACCATGGTCGAGGTCACCAAGATGACGTCCCCCGACTACCTGATCGAGATCAACGCCATCGCCGTCATTCCTGACTGAAAGCACTGCCATGAACGCCTTGCGCATTCAGCACCTGGCCGGCTACGGCCTGGAGGTTCCTGACCTAGGGGTGGGCGAAGCCTTCTACACCGCTTATGGGTTGCGCGCCGATCGATCGGCCCACAGCGTGCATCTGTTCAGTCAATCAGGGGGTCCCGCAGATATCGTGCTGCTCAAGGGGCCCGAAAAGCGACTGCACCACGTGTCATTTGCCGTACTCCCGCAGGACATGGATCGCTTCGCGGCGCACCTGAAAGCTCTGGGCACGCCTCCCGCACCTCCGCCTTTTGGCGCCGTGCGAGAAGGCCTTTGGTTCCAAGACCCTTGGGGCACTTGGATCAACTTGGTGGGTGTGGTTCCGCCAGCCCACACGCCCTCATCCAACGGGTCCATGCCCAAGAGCGTCATGGGACTGCCTCGGACCGATCGGCATTTGTGGCGTGAACTCTCTCGGCAAGTGCGCCCCAATCGGCTCGGACACATGCTCATCTACACCCCAGATTGGGCGCAGGCGGAAGCCTATTACTGTCGGGCCTTGGGAGTTCGGGTCAGCGACCGAGCGGCGGGCAAAGTATCGTTCCTGGCGGGCGGAGAAGGCGTCCGTGACCACCACTGCTTTGGCCTCATCAATGGCACGCACCGAGGGTTTCAACACGGCAGTTTTCACGTGAACACCATCGATGACATCGGCTTTGGTGCATTGCAGATGCACCAAGCAGGTTTCAAAGACGGATTCGGCCCGGGCCGGCACGCGCTGGCCTCCAACCTCTTCTATTACGTGCGAGACCCATGGGGCAGTTGGATCGAGTACTACGCCGACATGGACAAGATCAGCGAAGACTGGCAAGCGAAAGATTGGAACGAACTGCCCTACATCTGGCCTGCATGGGCCCCGGAATTTTGGATCCACGACATGAATGCCAACCTCGAGCCGGCGTAGATCCTGTGATTGAGATTGACGTCCATACCCACTTGGCGCCGATTCGGCCGGAGGCCTTGTCGACGCTACCGGGGGTGGAGTGGCGCGCCGATGCGGAGGCCCTCATTCTGGACGGGCACCGGGTCGGCGTGAAAGACCTCTTTCATCCCGAACGGTTATTGGAGTGGATGTCACGGCATCACATTCGACGTGCTCTGGTGTCCATTCCGCCGCCGCTGTACCGCCAGCACTTGGATCTGGAGGCTGCGCATGCGTGGGTTCGGTATGTCAATGACGAATTGGCGTTAATCGCCCAGCGTAGCCAAGGTCGTCTGGGCGCCTTGTGTTACTTGCCCCTGGAGCACCCCACCCTCGTCGAGGCCTGGCTGCAAAACGGCTGGGATGATCGATTCGAAGGGGTGGCCTTGGCAGCGGGAGGACATGAAAAGATCGTGCTTTCCGACGCCTCCTATGAGCCACTGTGGCAAGCCTTGAATGCAGCGGGTGCGTTTGTTTTCCTGCATCCAGGTGCCTGTGCAGATCCTCGCTTGGCGCGGTTTTACCTGGAGAATTTGGTGGGCAACCCCTATGAGACCGGGGTGGCTGCGTCGCACCTGGTGATGGCGGGCGTGCCGGCGCGCTACCCTGACATTCGATTTTGCTTGGCGCATGCAGGTGGGGTGTTTGCGTCGCTGGTCGGCCGCCTGGAGCGTGGGTTTGAAACCACCCGACCCGACATTCCCGAAGGAGTCGAACGCCCCTTGCAAGCTGCACGGCGATTTCGCGTGGATTGCATCGCGCACCACCCTTCGACGCTGCAGCTGGCGCAAGACATCTTTGGAGCCGACCATGTGATGTTCGGATCCGACTGGCCCTTCCCGATGGGGATTCCAACGCCGTGACTTGAGCGCATTGACTTGAGCGCAATCACTTGACCGCAATTGCGCGCGCGCACCCTCAAACGCGAACGGCGCATGTAGTGTGCGTTGATGAGCCTTCCATGCCCAACCGCCTCAAGGCGATATGCGCGCTTTATGGTCACTGCCATGGCGGTGCTGTGCACGAGCGTACTGGCCTGGACCCGGCCATCTCAAGCGGCGGCCTCTGCGCCCATGGACCTGGCACAACGTTACGAGGCGGCTCGGACTCAGTCCACCTTGTTGGTGTCAACGTCGCACCCCCTGTACCTGCGGTCCACCGATGAGCAGGACACGCTCAAGGGAGAAGTCTTCACCACGGTCGATCAGCCCTTCTCTCTGGTGCGTGAAGTCACCACGCGAACGGATGACTGGTGCCAGATCCTGATCTTGCACTTGAACATCAAGTACTGCCGAATGGTCACAAATACCACCGGAAATGACGCCAAGCCCGGCGTCGGAACCCTCTTGGTGGGCATGGGTCGGAAATTCGACCAACCGTTGGGCGACGTCTACTGGATCAGCTTCAACTACCGTGTGGTGCAAGCGTCTGATCAGAACCTTCAAGTGGAGCTGGCCGCTGCGCACGGGCCGCTCGGCACGCAAGACTATCGGCTCTGCGTCGAAGCCATGCCTGCGGGCCCCACCCGCACCTTGATGGCGCTGTCCTACAGCCAATCCTATGGCATTGCAGCTCGTTGGGCCTTCCAGGCGTATCTGGCCACCCTCGGGCGGGGCAAGGTGGGCTTCAGCGTGGTGGGGCTAGACGCGCAGGGGCAACCCATTTGGGTAGAGGGCTTGCGCGGGGTGTTAGAACGCAATGCCCTTCGCTATCACCTCGCCTTAGAGGCTTGGCTGGGCCAACAGCAATTGCCGCCCTCCCAACGCGCAGAAGCCAGCCTGAAGGCTTGGTTTGATGCCACCGAGCAGTTCCCTCGGCAGTTGCGCGAGCTCAACTGGACTCGGTACATCGACATGAAGCGTCACGAAATCTCGAGGCAAGCGCAATGGCCGGTTCCTCGGGAGGTTCAACATCACTTGCCGGTTTCGCCGTAGGGGTTGTAGGGGAACGGCTTGCGGCTGTCGGGAGACAACTGATCGGGGACGTCAAAGTAGAAAAAGGCCTGGTGATGGTCACCCGCATGGATAGTGGTGGTGGTACGGTGGACCTCGCCATTCCACTGCGCCTGGACTTCGTAACGGCCCCGGGGCAACTGCAAGAACAACCAAGGACCTTCCAGGGCGTTTTCAAACACGACGCGCTGTGACGAATCACGCACCGTGACCATCACGTCGGCCATGTGAGCGCCTGATTTCAGGGCCGCGGTCACCACCCATAGGTTGAACTTGCGTCGCTGACGGTGCATGTCGACCAAGTCCTCATAGGAAGCGCCGCCTGACAAGGCATCCGTGCCCAAAGCGGTGCGCCCGGGGAACGCAGCATGGGCAGCGTCTTGCCACAGTGGCAGGCATTGCAACAAGGGGCCTACAGTGAGGGCACAGAGCCAGGGCCGGATCGTCATCACAGGTCTCCTTCAGATAAAAGTCGAGATTGAATTCACCCAAGGTTGACGCACGGCGTTCCCACGCCGTTGCGTGGCCTCATCCAAGAGAATCTCGCCCCCCACCTTGGAAGCGATTAAAGTCAATGGTTGGAATAGCTTTGACAAGGGACCTGGCATGTCATCAAGATCCGCAGGGGCTGACTTTCGAGCGGCTCTGACGCAGGAATCACCGCTGCAGGTGGTGGGCACCATCAACGCCAACCACGCCCTGCTCGCTCAACGCGCAGGGTTTCGCGCAATTTATCTGTCAGGCGGCGGTGTGGCTGCGGGGTCTTTGGGCTTGCCCGATCTGGGCATCTCCAATCTGGACGATGTTTTGACCGACGTGCGTCGCATCACCGACGTGTGTGACCTGCCCTTGCTGGTGGATGCAGACACCGGGTTTGGCGCTTCGGCCTTCAACATTGCACGCACGGTCAAATCGCTGATCAAGTTTGGGGCGGCGGGCATGCACCTCGAAGATCAAGTGGGCGCCAAGCGTTGCGGCCACCGCCCGAACAAGGAGGTGGTGATTCCCCAAGAGATGATCGACAGGATACGCGCCGCCGTCGACGCCAGGATCGATGATCGGTTTGTGATCATGGCCCGCACGGACGCCCTCGCGGTCGAAGGCCTTTCGGCGGCACTCGACCGGGCTCAGGCCTACGCCGAAGCTGGAGCCGACATGATTTTTGCTGAGGCCGTGACTGAACTGCCCATGTACGGGGAGTTTGCACGCCGCACCGGTCGCCCGGTGTTGGCCAACATGACCGAGTTCGGACTGACCCCGCTGCACACCGTGGACGAGCTGCGCCAAGCCGGCGTGAGCTTGGTGCTCTACCCTTTGTCGGCCTTCAGAGCCATGAATCGGGCAGCAGAACAGGTGTTCACCGCCATCCGCCGAGATGGCACGCAAGCCCACGTGGTGTCCTCCATGCAAACCCGCGCTGAACTTTATGATCGCATTGGATACCACGAATTTGAGCGACGCCTCGATGCGTTGTATGAGCGCTCCAAGGGTTCAGCCGACTGATGGTCGTGCCTGATCCCCGCTCGAAGTAGCTCACCCTATGAGCCACTGATCGGATACGCTGCATCCATGCTTCGGATTCATTTTTCCAATCGGCTCGAGACCCTGTCGGCGCGCTTGGTGAGCGCGCTGCGTCAACCCACGGCATCGGCACAGGCGTTGTGGCAGGCCTGCCCGGTGGTGGTACCCAGCGCCGGCATGCAACGACGCCTCACCCTCGATCTGGCCGATGGCTTGGGCATCTGCACCCAGGTTCAATTTTCCTACCTGGCCCAATGGCTGTGGAGTTTGATGGCTCGCCACTTAACGGGGGTGGCGCAGCGGTCTCCCCTGGAAGTCGGGCCCTTGAGTTGGCGCATCGATGCCCTCTTTCAAGACGCTCAATGGGTGAACGGGTATCCGCGGTTGGCGAGCTATCTGAAGGCGGCGGATGACCTCATGCGCTTTCAGTTGGCCGAGCAGGTGGCCCGATTGCTCGAGACATACGCCACCTTTCGCCCAGACTGGGGCGCATGTTGGCGCCATGGCGAGACGGTGCTCGATGCAACCTCAGATCCCTTGGGTGACGAAGGCTGGCAGTCCAGCTTGTGGCAGCAACTCAGTGCTGACCTTGGGCTTGACGACCATCACCCTGCACAAGCCTTTGTACGCTGGCTCACTCAGATGTATCAGATAGGGCAACGTCCACCTGGGCTGCCCGAACGCGTGCATGTGGTGGCACTGCCGTCCATGCCGCCCTTGCACCTGCAAGTCTTGCAGGCGCTGGCCATGGGGTGCGACGTGGAAATTTATGCCCTCAACCCGTGCCAAGAATATTGGTTCGATGTGGTGGACCCCAGGCGTCTGGCTTGGCTAGCGACGCGACCGGTGAAGCAAAGACCAGCGCATCGATCCATGCATCCATCAGCCTCTACATGGGCTCACCTGGACGTGGGACATCCGCTGCTGGCGGGGTGGGGACAGCAAGCTCAAGCGCATTTGTCTGCGTTGGTGCAGGCCTGCGGAGATGAGGTGTTGGACGATGCCGAATTTACCGACCCTGCAGGCCACTGCGAACGTCCGAGCCTGTTGGCGCAGCTGCAAAGCTCCATCTTGCGCCTGGAAACGCCCTCTTCACAGAGCTTTCAGCACTCGCCCGACGATCGCAGCTTGGAGATCCACGTGTGCCATTCGATGGTGCGCGAACTGGAGGTCTTGCACGACCGCCTGCTCGACATCCTGAGCAGCCCTCAGCCACCCGCCTTGAGCGAAGTGGCCGTCATGGTGCCCGACCTCGCCGCCGCGGCGCCTTGGATCGATGCGGTCTTTGGTGCCGCCCCTCCCGAACGCCACATTCCATACACCGTCACCGGTCTGGGGCGCAGCCAAGTCAACCCGTACGCCCAGTTGCTGCTGGAGGTATTGAGCTTCTTGCCGTCTCGATGGACGGTGAGCGCGTTGGTGGCCTTGGCTCAACGAGAGCCGGTGTCGAGGCATTTCGGATGGTCGGCTCAAGACCATGATCTCATTCGATCCTGGATGGAGGAAACCGGCACCCATTGGGGATTCGACGAAGCGCATCGGGGTCAACTCCGTCTGCCTGCCACCTCGCGGCACACGGTCTGCGACGGCATGGAGCAACTCTTCCTGGGGTTTGCCTTGCCCCAAGACTCGGCACATGGCTTGAGTGACTCAGGCCCCTGGCCGGCCGGCCGTGTCGAAGGTTCTCAGGCCAAGACCTTGGGCTCGTGGTGGACGTTTGTGGATGCGTTGTCGCAAGCGCGAGAGGCGGTGTCCAACCCCTTGTCTGGGGCGCAATGGCCGCAAGTGCTGCAAGACATTCTTTCTCGCATGTGTCACGCCGACGACACCGATGTCGAAAACTGGCGCGAAGTGCAGCAAGCCTTGGATGGGCTGCAGAGTGAGTTGGAGGCGGCCTCATGGTCTGCGCAAGGTGTCGCTCAGGTTCCGCCATGGCCTTTAGACGTCATCCGGTATCGCTTGCAACAGTGGCTCGACGAGCCTTCCAGAGGCGGGGTGCCCCAGGGAACCGTGACCTTCAGCTCTCTATCCAGCCTGCGCAATCTGCCCTTCCAGGTGGTGTGCATTCTGGGGTTGAACGATGGCGCGTTTCCCATCCACGCCCCGACCGCTGAATTTGATCTCCTGACCCGCTCGGTGCAACCGGGGGATCGTCAGCGGCGCATCGATGAGCGCAATCTGTTCCTGGATACGCTGCTGAGCGCCCGACAGACCTTGCACCTGAGTTACACCGGACGCCACATTCGCGACAACTCCGAGATGCCGCCATCGGTGCTGGTCAGCGAGTTGATCGAGTTTTTGGAAGGGGCGCTGGCGCCTTCAGACGACAAGGCAGCGAGGCAAGCCGTACGTGCCCAGCTGCGAGTGGAGCACCCATTGCAAGCGTTCTCGGAGACGGCATTCGGCGATCCTCACGCGGACCCCCGCATCCAGAGCTTTCGTGCCGACTTTGCGCAAGCGCTGCAGGCACGCGACATGCTGCGTCAAGCCGGCCATGGCGCGGCCGGTACCGCCGACACCGATCTCTCCCACCTGGCCTCACAGTCCGTCCCATTCGTCGGCCGTCCGCTGCCTGTCTTGCCGGCGGATCGCCGCCGCGTCACCCTCGATGACTTGGCCGCCTTTTACCGTCACCCGGCGCGTTACTTCCTCGAGCAGCGATTGGGCCTGCAGCTGCCTCGTGCCCACAGCGACTTGGAAGACGATGAGCCCATGACGCCAGATCGGCAATTGCCCCAGCGGTGGGCACACCGTCTGTTGCAGCGGCATCGACCCAATGACCTGTTGGCCGCAAGCGTCGAACAGGTCAAGGCCTGGGCCTGGACCGAGCCCACCACGCCCGCTGGCCCGATCGGCGATCGAGCGTTCTTGCAAGAGTGGCAGGGCCTGAGAACCTTCTTTGAAAGGGTCGCCGAGGTGCAAGGCCAACCGTTGCTACCGCGGCAGCACCTAGAGTGGCTACATGACATTCAAGGTCACCCATGGACACTGCAAGCCTCTTGGGAAGACCTCCGAGCGATGGGATTGGTGCGGTGGCGCTATGCCACCTTGGGTGTCGCCGACCACCTGCAAGCCTGGTGGCACCATCTGGGCTTGTGTGCAGCGCGGCCGCCGGGAGCGGCACTGTGCACTCGATGGATCGGGCGCGACGGTGGCTTTGAATTCAGCCCCTGCGATGGGGCCGACGATCTCCTGCGTCAAGCGCTCGAAGGCTTTGACCAAGGCTTGCGGGCTCCCCTGCCTTTCTTCCCCAAGACCGCCTGGGCCTACGCACAGGGTGGCTACAAAACTTCTGACGCACGAAAGGAGTGGGAGCCGTCATCTCACCACCGTTTTGCCGAGTCCCAAGACCTTGCCCTTCAGTGGGCTTGGCGCGGGCATGACGATCCTCTCGTGTCTCATTGGAATGACTTCGATGACCTGGCGAGGAGCGTTTTGGATCCGCTCCTCGCGCATCTGCACCCCTTCAGCCTGACGACCCCACAGGGCCTGCATGAATCTGCAAAAGTTTGACTTGCTGAGCGTCCCCCTCGACCGGCTTCAGATGGTGGAGGCCTCCGCGGGCACGGGCAAGACTTGGACACTGTGCGGGCTGTATCTGAGGCTGCTTCTCGAAAAAGGGTTGGAGGTGCCTCAGATTTTGGTGGTGACCTTCACCAATGCGGCCAGCGCCGAATTGAGGGATCGGATCCGAGCCCGCCTGGTGGAGGCTCGTGATCATTTGCGCCGTCCTCCCTCACCGCAGGACGACCCTGTCATACGGGACTTGCTTCACCAAGCCCTGCACCGATCCTCCTGCGAAGAGGTGGCCCAACGTCTCGATTTGGCATTGGCCACATTTGACGAGGCTGCCATCTTCACCATCCACGGGTTTTGCCGAAAGGCGCTGGCCGACACGCCCTTTTCGGCGCACGTGCCTGCCGCCTTGGAACTGGTGCATGACGACAGCGCGTGGTGCCTGCAGGTGGCGGCCGACCATTGGCGCTCTCACCTGGGCCCCGGTTGCTCACCACCCCCTGCCCTCGTGGCAGAACTGGCGCGGCGACGGGACAGCCCCGAAACCCTCGCGCGTGAGCTTCGACGGCACCAGGCATTGCGGATGAGCCAGGTGCGCTGGCCTGCCGATTTGGAGGCCGGCGATTCCTGTGACCCGAAAGATCTGCAGGTGGCGCATGACCACGCTCGACACCTGTGGCAGGTTGATCGTGAGGCGATCCTTCAGGGTCTGCACCAGGCCCTGGAGCGTGGGGCACTCCGCCGAAACATTTACAAGGCGCAAGGCCTGGAAGATGCGGCCGCGCAATGGGATCTTTTGCTGGCACAGGCAGATGCGTCGCAAGCCCTGGCCTCGATCGATCTGTCTGAAAAGTCTGAACGCCTGCCGCTGCTCGGTCTGAACAAACTGCAAGCCTCCAAGACGCAAGCTGGTGAACTCCCCACCCATGCGTTCCATCTGGCAGCCCAACAGTTATTGGCCTTGCATCAATCGTTGCGGGCGGACCAGGTGCGGCATCGGCTGCGCTTCTTGAGAGACTTTTTGCAGCAGAGCCTGCCAGCGCTGGCATCCCTCAAACAGTCGCAGCATATCGCCGCCTTCGATGACCTGCTGTCCAACCTGCACACCCGCTTGCATCACCGCGTGACGGGTCCAGCGCTCCAGGCAGCGCTGAGGCAACGATTCCCCGCCGCATTGATCGACGAATTCCAAGACACCGATCCCCTTCAGTGGTCGATCTTCAAGACCCTGTACCACCCCGGTGAGTGGCCGGTGTTCTTGGTGGGTGACCCCAAGCAGGCGATCTACAGCTTTCGAAATGCCGATCTGCACACCTACTTGCAAGCGCGATCGCACACGCACGCCCAATACACCCTCACTCAGAACCAGCGCTCCACACAAGCCCTGATCGACGCCTTGAATGGGTTGTTCCAAGCCAATCCTCGCGCATTCATGATGGACGGCTTGGACTACCCCGCTGTGTCCATGGGTCATCGACCGCGCAAGATCTTGGTGGATCCCGAGGCAGACCCAGCGGCTTTTCAAGTGTGGTGGTTGGGGAGTGACCCGCACACCGGCGATCCGTGGTCCAAGTCGGATGCCGAAAGCGCAGCGGCGCAAGCCACGGCCCGAGAGATCGCTCGCTTGCTGCAAGCCGGTCATCAGGGGCGAGCCACCCTGGGTGACCGATCGCTGCAAGGCCGCGACGTGGCCGTGCTGGTCCGCAGCCATCGCGAAGGCACGTGCATGCGAGAGGCGCTGGCCCAACAAGGTGTTGCCAGCGTGGAAATGGCCCGGGCGAGCATCTTTGACACCGACGACGCGCTCGCGCTGGAGACCTTGCTCACTGCGGTGCTTGACCCTGCACGAGAGGCACGACTCAAAGCCGCCTTGTCCACCGATTGGATCGGCCTGGACGCACAGACCCTGGATGCCTTGTCCCACCAAGACGCCACCTTTGCCGCTTGGACAGCCACCTTCCACACGCTGCGCGATGATTGGCGAAATCGCGGTGTGGGGTTCATGCTGCGCAGTTGGATGGAATCCGCGCAAATCTCCACTCGCCTGTTGGCACAATCTGACGGCGAACGGCGAATGACCAATGTGGGGCACCTGCTTGAACTCCTCCACGAAGCGGCACAGGTGCACACCGCCCCCGAGGCACTCTTGGGTTGGCTCAAGACTCAGCGGCATCGAGCCCGTGAAGGTGAGGAACCCGCCGATGAGGCTCAACTTCGCCTGGAATCTGATCGCAACCTCGTGCAGATTGTCACCATCCACAAATCCAAAGGCCTGGAATACCCCGTGGTGTTCTGCCCGTTTGCATGGAAGGGCGAAACTCGCCGTTCGGCGGGAACACTCGATGGTCTGCGCCTCCATGCGGCCGACGGTCAGAACGTGATCGACTACCGCCTCGACGGCGATCCCGGCTTCGATGCCGCGTCGGCCAAATCTCAGATTCAACGGGATGACGCGGCAGAGTCGCTGAGGCTGTTGTACGTGGCCCTGACGCGGGCCGCGCACCGATGCGTGGTGGTGGCCGGCCCTTATACCTCGGCCAACAGCACCAAGGAAAGCGGCCGGGCACTGCTCAATTGGTGGGTGGCGGGTGCAGGCCATACGCCGCAATCTTGGCTCGATGAAGGAGGCTCCTGGGATCACATCACGGCGTCCTGGCAGGCCCTGGTGCAACGCCATCCTGCCTGCATGTCATGGGTGCCCTGGACCGACCTCACCACCAGCCAAGCGCCGGTCACAAGCATCGCTCGCCAACCCAAAACTTTCTCCGCACGTCTGCCCGCCTCAGTTCACCCACGTCCGTGGCGCATGGGCAGCTACAGTGGCTTGGTACACAGTGCCACGCATGAAGGTGCCGCCGTCGACCATGACGCCAGGGTGCACCCCCCACCCACCGATTCAGAATCCCAAAGCGCAGACCCAAGCTTTTCAGTCACCCTGCCGCCCGAAGACTGCATCCACTTTCCCAAAGGCGCTCAGGCAGGCCAAGCGCTCCACACCTTGTTGGAGTCCATTGACTTTGCGGACGACAGCACCTGGGACGCCGCCTTAGATCGCATGGCGTCTGCTTTGCCGCCGCGCTCGCCGGCTGCGGACGGTGACGGCCACCTGTACAAGCAGCAAGCCAAACAGATGCTGCAGCAAGTGCTGCAAACCCCGTTGCCCTTCGAGGGTGTCAGCCCGCTAACCTTGGCCCAATTGAGCCGGGAGCGACGTGCGGTGGAGCTCGAGTTTCACCTGCCAAGCCCAAGGCTCGAAGCCCCCCGCCTGCAAGCGCTACTAGAAGCTTCGGGCTACCCCGCGATGGACCTGAACTTTGCGCCACTCACCGGCTACCTCAAGGGTTACATCGATTTGGTGTTCGAGCATGAAGGCCGATTCTTTGTCTTGGACTGGAAATCGAACTTCCTGGGTACGCAACCGCTTGATTACCACGCTCAGTCCCTCAACTTGGCGATGTCACGTGAGGGCTATCACCTGCAAGCCCTGCTGTACAGCGTGGCCATACATCGCTGGCTCAAGGCGCGTTGGCTTCATTACGACCCCATCCAGCATTGGGGCGGCGTGGTGTATCTCTTTGTCCGAGGTGTGCGGCCCGGGTGGTCCGACCCGAAGGGTCAGCCTGCGGGGATGTACTTCAACCGTCCCTCACCTCACTTATTAGAGCAACTCTCCAAGCTCTTTGCCGCCTCGCCACCTGAGTCGCATGGGAGGTTCTCATGAAGGCCCAGCGCGCCTGGAAGCAGGCCAATGCGGGGTCTGACACCGAGACAGCGCACGGTTTGGCCGAGGGCTTGGCGCAACAGGTGGAACGTTGGGTGCGTCAGGCATCCAGCAAGATGGTGAACACCAACGAGATGGAATCCCTGGTCCGAGCCGCGTGCACGGCCACACGCCACGTGGTGCACGCACACCTGGACGGTCATGTGTGCGTGCCACTGCAATCGGTGTGGTCCTCCAACAGGGCACCCGAGCTGGCCTCCACCGTGGACGAGTTGCGCACCTGGCTCCTGAGAAGCGGCGTCGTCTCTGGCACCAGAGGCCATGAAGTCCCGACACCCGGCATACCCCTGGTATTGGATGCTCAAGATCGCCTCTACCTGCACCGAAATTTTGACCACGAACGGCAACTGGCACGACACCTCGCAAAGCGCATGCATCACGATGCCTGTGAGCCCACAGCGAGCGGGCCGGCCAGCATCCATTCCTGGCCAGGCGCCATGGCCTTGTCCTCCGAACAACGAGCAGTCGTGGAGCGCTGCCTGAACCGATCCTTGAGCATCATCACCGGAGGGCCGGGCACCGGCAAGACCACGACGGTGGTGCACTTGTTGGTGGCCTGGCTGCAGCAGTCGCCCGAATTGCGCATCGCCCTGGCAGCCCCCACTGGCAAAGCCGCGGCGCGCATGATGGAATCGTTGCGTTTGCAGACTCGTGGGCTTCCACCCGCCTGGAGAGATCGTCTCCCCAGCTCGGGATACACCCTGCACCGCTTATTGGGCGCAGGCCCTCACGGCTTTGCCCAGCATGTGGGTCGTCCCTTGGCCTTCGATGTGGTGGTGATCGATGAAGCCTCCATGCTCGATCTGGCCCTGGCCCGAGCCCTTTTCGAAGCCCTGCCCCTTCACGCGCGCGTGGTCTTGTTGGGAGACCGCGACCAACTGGCTTCCGTGGAGGCGGGCTCGGTGTTTGCAGACCTCACCGCATCCGGGCCGCAGGTGGAAGTGCTGACTCAGAATTTTCGATTCGGCAGCGGTACCGGCATCGCTGAGCTGGCTGAGAAGGTGAGGCAAGGGAATGAACTTGCGGTGATGGCCGCCATGAGCCGGTTTGAGCCAAGACACCTCACATGGTGGGAGAAAGCTCAAAGCGGCTATGAAGATTATGTGACCGCCGTGCGTGATCGGCCCGATGACGCACCAGGCGCCTTCCAAGCCTTTGCAAAGTTTCGCATCTTGTGTGCCTTGCGCAAAGGGCCTCGCGGGGTGGAGGCCCTCAATGAGCGCTTGACCCAGGCCTTGGCGCCACGCATGCGGCCTTTGTACGTGACAGCAGGCGGCTCATGGTCACCCAAGTCGCCTTGGTACTGTGGCCGGCCTGTCATCGTGCAACGCAACGATCCTCGTTTGGGACTCTTCAACGGCGACATCGGGATCACTTTGCCGAACTCCCAAGGCGAACTGCGGGTCTGGTTCCCCTCCTCGGAGTCCGCTGCTGGCTCAGATTCTGGGTCGCCGCAAGCCTATCGCGGCTTGCACCCTGCCCAATTGCCTGCCCATGACACCGCTTGGGCCCTGACGGTTCACCGAGCCCAAGGGTCTGAGTTTGACGACCTGCTGCTGCTCTTGCCTGAAACAGCTGGCCCGGGCGTCACGCGTGAGCTCCTCTACACCGGCGTCAGCCGTGCGCGCCACGAGCTCATGTGCGTGGTGTCCCCATCGGTCCTTCAAGGCGGTCTGCGCGCCACGGTGCAACGACACAGCGGGTTATCAGACCAGATCCATCGGGCAGGTACTCGGGAGCCCCTCTAGGTCATCACGCTGAGCCGCACTACACCCGACGCGACCAGTGCACCCGCATCAGGGTTTGGCCTCGCTCATAGCGTGCGCTCAAATCCCCCTTGAAGGCACGGTGCAAGGCTTCGCCCAAACCATGGGCCAGGTGCATGTCAGTGGTGGCCAAGGTGGTCTCACCGTCTTGCGTTGGCGTGGGCGTGGGCATCAACCGTTGCATGGGATGCTCCTGGCGAGCTCGCTCCGCATGGTGCTGCACCAAAGCCATCACCTCTTGCCGGTGGGCGTCAAACCAGGGCCCACCCAACGTCACCAAGCCGGCAGGGAATTGATCATGGATGCGGCGACACGCGGGGCAGCGATGCTGCGCCGAACCCGGCGGTGCAGCGTCCCAGCGCCAACGACCGCCCACAAACGAGGCATGGCAATCGGGACATTCGGTGGGGTCACTCCAAGCGTGATGATCTCGGTAGGCATCCCAGTCTTGTACCGACAACACCCCTGAGCCTCGTGGCTTCACACCCAAGGTGTGAGCGCGGGTGCCCTTGCTGGCATGCGACATGATCCAAGCCCTCCTGAGTGCAGGCACGCCCCGGGGCCAACCCCTCCAAAGCTGCGCTGAATTTCAGGATGTCACGGCTGTTGGGTCGCAACGATGCGTGGGCTCAACGGCGGGCAAGCCCCCCAAAAACAAGCTGCTCACCAAGGGAGCCAAGTCTTCGTGAGTCCAGGCTCCTCCTGGCTTGAGCCAAATATAGGTCCAGTTGATCATGCCGAACAGAAGCATGGCCAAGGGCTTGTGCATCTGCTCGGGCAGATCCGACCTCAAGGCGCCAATCGCTTGCCCAAAGGCACTCACCACCTTTCGCTGTGCCTTGGTCACTCGAGCCCTGGCCGGCGCATCCAAGAATTTGACGTCTTCGGTCAGCACCCGATGGGCGTGCTGGGCCCCCGTGTAGGCGTGCATGAACTGTTCCAAGAGCCGTCGTAAGCGACCCTCAGGATCAGTGGCCTCGCGTTCCACTTGCGCCACCAAGGCTTCCAACCAACGCACATGGGACAGCGCAATCTCCCCCAAGATAGCCTGCTTGTCGCCAAAGTAGTGGTACAGGCTGGCCTTGGACACACCACTGTCCTTGGCAATGTCGGACATGGACGCGGCCGTGTAACCCTTGGCGGCAAACAACTGGGCCGCCGCCGACAAAATCTTGTCGCGGTGGGCTTCGTAGGTGGCAGCGCGGGGTCGGGCCATGGCTGGGTGGCGACCGAGGTCAACGATCGTCGAAAGACAGCACCACCCGATCGGTCAGTGGATGTGCCTGACAACTCAGGACAAAACCGGCCTCCAGATCGGCCTTTTCTAGCGCAAAGTTTCGGTCCATGCGCACCTGGCCTTCCACCACTTTGCATCGGCAGGTGGCACACACACCCGATTTGCACGAGTACGGCACGTCCAACCCGGCGCGTGCGGCCGCATCCAACACGCTAGAGTCTTGCCTCTTGCGGAAGCCAAATTCACGGGTGAGCCCATCGCGGATCAACACCACACGCGCATCCTCGGCATCGCCTGGCAATACCTCATGAGCAGGAGTCCCCTCTTGCGACGGTGGCGCGCCGAAGCGCTCAATATGAATGCGATCGGCTGAGATGCCGGCCGCCAGCAAGGCAGCCTCCGCCTCGTCATTGAAGGCATTGGGGCCGCATACAAACACCTGGCCTAAGCTCTTGGGGTCAACCAAGGACTGCAGGAAGCTTTGGATTCGCGCACCGTCGAGCCGACCGGCCGCCAAAGGTGAGTCAGAGGGCGCATCCACCACTTCACGTGAGAACACGGTGTGTAAGGCCAGACGCGTCAAGTAGCGGTTCTTTAAGTCCTCCAATTCTTCTTTGAACATGGTGGACACCACCTGTCGGTTGCCGTACAGCAAGGTCACTCGAGACGACTTCGAAGATTGCAACAAGTCTTTGGCGATGGACACCATGGGCGTGATGCCACTGCCTGCCGCCACCAGCAGCGTGTGTGCGGGTCGGGTGGGTTGTCGCGTCAAGGCATCGCCAAAATGACCTTGAGGGGGCAAGACTTGCACCAGATCGCCAGCCTTCAGATGCTCGTGCAGCCAAGTAGAAAATACGCCGCCTCTCACCCTGCGCACGCCCACCCGAAGAGCCTCGCCTGGCGCCGAACAAATCGAGTAGGACCGCCTCAGATCTTGGCCTTGCACTTCATGGCGCAAGGTCAAGTACTGCCCCGCAGCGAACCGATAGGTGGGCTTCAAATCATCGGGCACGTCAAACGAAACGATCACCGCATCATCGGCATCGGGTTGAACGTGGCACACCCTCAGTGGATGGAACGTGGTGAGCGACTTCGTGGTGGGCTTGGAGGACGTGGTGTTCATATCGGTTTGAAATGCTCAAAAGGTTCACGGCACTTGAGACATCGGTACAAGGCTTTGCAGGCCGTAGAGCCAAAGGCCGACAGACGTTCGGTCTGTTCGCTGTCGCAGCGGGGACATGCCACAGACAGGGCGCGAGAAGGTCTCGATGCGTGAAAAATCACGGGAGCTGGATCTTGAGGCGACACCGGCCCTGGTGGGGCAATGCCGTACTCCCTCAGCTTGCGTCGTCCATCTTCGCTCATCCAGTCGGTCGTCCAGGCCGGCGCTCGCTGCAATGTCACGGTCACGGGCCCCAACCCGGCACGGTCCAATGCTTCACGCACGCTGTCAGCAATCACCTCGGTGGCGGGACAGCCTGAATAGGTGGGCGTGAGGACAACCTGCAGGTCCACCCCTTGAGCGATCACGTCCCTCACGATCCCCAAGTCACACACCGACAGCACCGGCACCTCAGGATCGGGCACCTCAGCCAGCACACGCCAAGCCTGCGGCACGCGGTCCTCTTTCGGGACCTGGTGCGGGCCATGATGCGGGCCCTGATCAAGCACGGTGGAGTCCATGGTCACACGCATGCGCCTCTACCAGCGCCCGCCCGGGAAGGCCCGCTGCAGATACTGCATTTCCGCCAAGATGAAACCCATGTGCTCGCTGTGCACTCCGCGACTGCCAGTGCTCAAAAACGCCGTGGTGGCGGGGATGGTGAGCGTCGCCTCCTCTAACACGGCCTGCACCGCTACCGTCCAGTCCGAGCGCAGGCTGCTTCGAGCCGGCCCCATGCCCTGCGAAGTGGCATAAGCGTCGGTGCTGTCGTCGGCAAACATCTCCGCGGTGTAGGGCCATGCACGGTTCACGGCCGCTTGCGCCCGGGCGTGCGACTCGGCTGTGCCGTCCCCCAAGCGAATCACCCACTGCGCCGCATGCGCTTCGTGATAGCGGGACTCCTTCAAGGCCTTGCCGGCAATGGCCGACAACTCGGCGTCGCTGGAGTGGCTCAACGCCTGCCATTGCAGCCGCCACCAGACCGACAACAGCAGATTTCGCACCACCGTGTCGGCAAAGTCGCCGCCCGGGGAATGCGCACTGCTGCGGCGCATGGGTTGCTCGGCGAGGGTGAGGTTGTAATACTGTTGCTCTCCGCGCAGGAAGGCCAGCTGGTCTTCATCGAGACCCTGGCCCTCCAGGGCACCGGCATGGCTCAGCAGCGCACGGGACTGGCCAATGAGGTCCAGCGACAAATTGGTGAGGGCAATGTCTTCCTCCAAAACGGGGCCGTGGCCGCACCACTCGGACAGGCGCTGCGCATGGATGAGGCAAGTGTCGGCCAGACGCAGCACGTAATGCACGTGCGGACTGGTGCTGACGGTGATGGATTCCATGGTCAATCGCTCCTCACATGTGGTTCACGGCTTCGGGCAGCTCGTAGAACGTGGGGTGGCGGTAGACCTTGTCTTCCATGGGATCAAAGTACATGTCTTTGTCACCCGGGTCAGAGGCCGTGATTTGGCTCGAAGGCAGCACCCAAATGCTGGTGCCCTCTTGCCTGCGCGCATACACCTCGCGGGCCATTTGCAAGGCCATCTTGGCGTCGGGCGCATGCAGGCTGCCGCAATGCTTGTGCTCCAGGCCCGCTTTGGGTCGCACAAAGACTTCCCACAAAGGCCATTCTTGTTGAGAGGCAGTGGTACTCATGCGGCTTGCTCCTTGGTGTGTTGTTTGCGTGCGTGAGCCAGTGCGGCGTCGCGCACCCAGGCTCCGTCCTCCCATGCTTTGACGCGGGCGGACAGGCGCTCTTGATTGCAGGCTCCTTGGCCTCCCACCACGCGCCAAAACTCATCCCAATCGATGGGCCCAAAGTCGAAATGGCCCCTTGCCTCATTCCACTTGAGCAAAGGATCAGGCAAGCTGACGCCCAGCACTTGCGCCTGCCGAGCGGTCGCGTCAATGAACTTCTGACGCAGATCGTCGTTGCTGATACGCTTGATCCCCCAACGCGTGCTTTGCGTGCCGTGCACACTCTCGGCGTCGGGTGGCCCAAACATCATCAGACTGGGCCACCACCAACGGTTGACGGCGTCTTGCACCATGTCCCGCTGCGCGGGCGTGCCCTCGCGCATCATGACATTCAGGGCATCAAACCCTTGACGTTGATGGAAACTCTCCTCGCGGCAGATGCGCACCATGGCCCGCGCATACGGCGCGTAAGAGCATCGCGTCAAAGGCACCTGGTTCATGATGGCCGCGCCATCCACCAGCCAACCTATCACCCCCACATCCGCCCAGCTCAGCGTGGGGTAGTTGAAGATGGAGCTGTATTTGGCCTTGCCGCTATGCAAGGCCGCGAGCAATTCGTCGCGGCTGACCCCGAGGGTCTCGGCCGCTGAATACAAGTACAGGCCATGCCCACCTTCATCTTGGATCTTGGCTAACAAAATGGCCTTGCGCTTGAGCGTGGGCGCGCGGGTCACCCAGTTGCCTTCGGGCAGCATGCCCACGATTTCTGAATGCGCATGCTGGCTGATCTGGCGCACCAGGGTCTTGCGGTAGTGATCGGGCATCCAATCTTTGGCTTCGACGAAGCCGCCCTCATCAATGCGCTCATCAAAGCGCCGATCCAGTTCGGCCTCTTCGGCCGAGCGCACGCTCTTGCGCTCTTCCTTGGGGCCGACATCCATGGCTTGGGTGTACATCGGGTTTGCTCCTGCGAGTGATCGCGGTGATTTAGGTCAGAGGTTCACTTGAGTCGTTATTTGGGTCGTTGGTCGATGACGCGTCGGGCCTTGCCCGCAGATCGCTCAATGGAATCTGGATCGCCGATCTCCACGGTGGTGCTCACGCCGATCAAGGTCTTGATGCGATGCTGCAGATCCTGGGCAATGGCGCGGCGGTCGGCACTCAGGTGCGCGAGTTGAATCTCGCAACGCACTTGCACACGGTCCAAGTGATCCTCACGTGAAATCACCAGCTGGTAGTGCCCGGTGAGCTGACCTTGCTTGAGCACAAGCTCTTCGACTTGTGTCGGAAACATGTTCACACCGCGGATGATCAGCATGTCGTCGCTGCGTCCCACGATCTTGCCCATGCGGCGCATGCTGCGCGACGTGGGAGGTAGCAGGCGGGTCAAGTCACGGGTGCGGTAGCGAATGACCGGCAAGGCCTCTTTGGTCAGAGTGGTGAAGACCAATTCGCCCTCGCTGCCGTCCGGCAGAACTTCGCCAGTCTCGGGGTCGATGATTTCGGGGTAAAAATGATCTTCCCAAATGACGGGTCCGTCTTTGGACTCCACGCATTCGTTGGCCACGCCCGGGCCCATGACCTCGCTCAAGCCATAAATGTCCACCGCATCGATGCCAGCACTGGTCTCAATGTCTCGGCGCATCTCCTCGGTCCAAGGTTCCGCGCCGAAGATCCCCACACTCAGGGACATGCTGCGCGGGTCTTTGCCTTGGCGGCGGAACTCGTCAATGATCACCTGCATGTAGCTGGGCGTGACCATGATGATGTCAGGCTTGAAGTCTTCGATCAGCTGCACCTGCTTCTCGGTTTGACCACCCCCCATCGGGATCACCGTGCACCCCAAGCGCTCAGCTGCGTAGTGGGCACCCAGGCCGCCAGTGAACAAGCCGTAGCCGTAAGACACATGCACCATGTCACCCGCACGCCCCCCTGCGGCGCGGATGCTGCGTGCACCCAGATCGGCCCACCGATCGATGTCGCCTCGCGTATAGCCCACCACGGTGGGTTTACCTGTGGTGCCCGATGACGCGTGGACGCGCACCACTTGCTCGCGTGGCACGGCAAACATGCCAAAAGGATAGTGGTCGCGCAAATCGCCTTTGGTGGTGAAGGGGAACTTCGACAAATCAGACAGCGTCTTCAAGTCGGACGGGTGCACACCCTTGGCGTCGAAGGCTCGCCGGTAGTGGCCCACATGGTCATAGGCATGCTGCAAAGACCAGCGAAGCCGCTGCAGTTGCAGGGCAGAAATTTCGTCGCGGCTGGCGCGTTCAATGGGTTCTAAGTCACCAGGTGCGGGTTGCTTCACGGGCATGCGGGTGTCTCCTATCGTCGCTCTGATCTCTTTCGTTTGCGCGGACTCATGGGCTTAAGGGAGCTTGCCCATGGGCAAACCTTCGACCAGCGGCTTGCCACGCATCGTGTAGGACCGGCCCCTGAAGGCTGCCAAGGCCACACCGCGTTGGTTGCTGACGGTGATGTCGTAGACCCCTGTGCGTCCCGCCTTGCTCACCTCCACGGCCACCGCCGTCAGCACATCCCCCAACTTGGCGGAGGCGAAGAGGTTCACGTCAAAACCTGAGGCCACGGTGATTTCGTTGTACGCGTTGCACGCAAAAGCAAAGGCACTGTCGGCCAAGGTGGTGATGAAGCCACCATGGCAAATGTCATGACCATTGAGCATGTCTTCACGCACGGTCATGCGCAACGTGGCGGCCCCTTGAGAAATGGCCACCACCTCCATGCCCATGCCTTTGGAGGCGCGGTCATTGGCCCACATGGCGTCGCGGGTGGCTTCGGCCACTTGCTGGGCCGTCGCGGTGATCGGGTATTCAGCAGCAGCCATGCTCAGCGGTCCTTGAACACGGGTGCACGCTTGGCCAAGAAGGCAGCCACCCCTTCGGCAAAGTCGTGTTCACGGCCAAGTTCGCCTTGCAGGCGCGCCTCGAGGCTCAAGGCATCGCCAAAGTCCATGACCATCGAGGCATCGACCGCCGCGCGTGTTTGCGCCAAGGCGCGGCTGGGCATGCTGGCCAAGCGCTGGGCCAGCTGCAGGGCACTGTCCATCAGTGCAGCGTCATCCACACACCGCCAAATCAGGCCGATGCGTTCAGCCTCCTCCGCAGGGAGCTTGTCACCGGTCATGGCCAGGGCCAGCGCCCGAGCCCGGCCCACCAGCCGCGGCAGCAGCCACGTGCCCCCGCAATCTGGCACCAGGCCGATCTTGCTGAAGGCCTGGATGAAGCTGACACTTCGTGCCGCCAAGACAAAATCACAACACAACGCCAAATTGGCCCCTGCACCGGCAGCCACACCATTGACCGCGGCGATCACCGGCACGGGCATGGACCGCACGCGCAAGGCCAGCGGCTTGTAATAGCGAGCCACCACGGCCCCCACATCGGGCGCTCCTCCTTGCGCCGAGGCCATGTCGGGGTCGCTCAGGTCTTGGCCTGCGCAAAAGCCTCGACCCGCGCCCGTGATCACCACACTGCGCACCTCAGGGTCCTCGGCCGCCGCATTCAGGGCCGCAAGCAACTGTTGATGCATGGCCCCCGTGAAGCTGTTCAGCGAGGACGGGCGGTTGAGTGTCAAGAGCGTGACGGGGCCCTGGCTGGCCACCAACAATGGCACCTCCCCTTGCAGTGCATCAGGCATGCTGTCTCCTCAAATTCATTATTCGACCGATCGGTCGAATAATACACGACTTTCCGGCATCGTTGCTGCTATCGTCTTGGGCATGTCGTCGGTTTTTTGGACGACGCCTCTTGAGGAGACTCGCATGACCGTTCATCTCACCAAAGCACCGGCGGGCAGTGTGCCCATTCACCTGGTCGACCGCGCCTCTTTCGCCACGCACACCAAGAAGCTGCCGGCTGCCACCAAACGCTGGATGACCACCACTGGCTTTGAGGGGGCCCCCGACACTCACGCCCTGGTGTGCGACGACCGAGGCCATCTGAAAGCCGTGTGGGCAGGTGTGCGCAGTGCCCACCATCCGTACGCGCTGTCTGGCCTTCCACGCGCCTTGCCACCGGGTCGCTACCGTCTTGGAGCCGAAGGTCTGACGGCCGACGATCACGCTGCCGCGTTGTCTTGGGAGTTGGGCGCCTATGTCTTTGACCTTTACAAGCGGGCCAAGCGGGAGCCCGCCGAGTTGTTCCTGCTGCCCACGCCGGCCGCACAACGTGGACTGCTTGAAGCCACCGCCATTGGCGCGACGCGGGACCTGGTGAACACACCCGCAGAACACATGGGTCCGGCCCATCTGGCCGATGCCGTAAGCGCCATCGCCCAAGCGCATGGCGCCAGCTACAAAGAGGTGGTGGGCGACGACCTGTTGAAGCGGAACTTCCCGGCCATCCATGCGGTGGGCCGCGCCAGCGCGCGTGCGCCGCGTCTCATTGAGATGAACTGGGGGCACTCGCGCCACCCCAAGATCACTTTGGTGGGCAAGGGCGTTTGCTTTGACTCCGGCGGCTTGGACATCAAGCCCGCAGAGAGCATGCGCTTGATGAAGAAAGACATGGGCGGAGCCGCCAATGCCTTGGGGTTGGCCATGCTCATCATGGGTCGCCAACTGCCGGTGAGGCTGCAGCTGTTGATTCCTGCGGTGGAGAACTCCATCTCGGGTTCCGCGTATCGCCCGGGCGACGTCATCAAGACTCGCAAGGGCTTGCACATTGAAATCGGCAACACCGATGCGGAGGGCCGCGTCATCCTGTGTGATGCCCTGGCCTACGGTGCCGAGGGGCACCCGGACTTGATGATCGACATGGCCACGCTCACCGGAGCCGCCCGCGTCGCCTTAGGACCCCAACTGCCCGCCCTCTTCTGCCGCCAGACGGATCTGGCGCGTGACCTGGTGGACCGCGGCATGGCCCTGGATGATCCGTTGTGGCACATGCCCCTGTGGCGTCCTTACCATGCCGGCATCGAAAGTGATATTGCCGACATCGTCAACACCGGCAGAGGCCCTATGGCCGGCGCGATCAATGCAGCCCTGTTCCTCGAGGATTTCGTCCCCGAAGATCAAGAATGGATGCACATTGACCTCTTCGCCTGGAATGACGGCTCACGCCCGGGCCGGCCCGCCGGGGGTGAAGCCCAGACGCTGCGCACTGTGTTGGCGTATTTGGAAGAGCGCTATCCCAAGAAGGCGTGAGCCGACCACCGCTTGCCTGGAAATTGCTTTAGCGCTTCGCGCTGCGCAATGACGGGTGATCTCCGTCACTGCGAGCCCCGGAGGGGCGCGGCAGTCTAGGCGCATCAGCCCCACACTTCTTGCGCCGTCTCCACCACCAAGCGCAGTTTGGCGCGCTGCGCTTCCACGGCAATGTTGTTACCGTGCACGGTGCTAGAAAATCCGCACTGCGGAGACAAGCACAACTGATCCATCGGCGCATATTTCGCGGCTTCGTCAATGCGACGCTTGAGCGTGTCTTTGCTCTCCATCTCGCCGAACTTGGTGGTCACCAGGCCCAGCACCACGATCTTGCCCTTGCCCAAGAAGCGCAGGGGGCGGAAATCACCCGAGCGATCGTCGTCATACTCCAAGAAGAAGGCGTCCAGATTCATCTCTGACAAAAGCGCCTCGGCCACCGGCTCGTAGTTGCCCGCCGCAGCATGCGTGCTCTTGAAATTGCCGCGGCACAGGTGCATGGCCAGGGTCATACCGGCCGGCTTGTGGGCCACCACCTTGTTGATGAACTGTGCGTATCGGTGTGGCAGCTCATTGGGGTCATCGCCCCGCTGACGCGCCGCTTCACGCATCTTTTCGTCGCACAGGTAGGCCAGATTGGTGTCATCCATCTGCACATAGGTGCAACCGGCGTCGGCCAGCGACTTCAATTCGTCGCCATAGGCCTTGGCCACATCGTCATAAAAAGTGGGATCCAACTCGGGGTAGGCCTCGCGGCTGATGCCTGCACGCCCCCCGCGGAAGTGCAGCATGGTGGGCGAAGGGATCGTGACTTTCGGCGTGAGTCCTGCGGCCACCTGCGACTTCAGGTATTCGAAATCGGCACGCTGAATGTCCTTGATGTGACGCACCTTGTCCACCACACGGATGGTGGGCGGCGCCAATTCTTCGGTGCCGTCGGGCTTTCGCACGGTGACCGGAATGTCGGTTTTCACACCTCCCAACTGGTCGAGGAAGTCGATGTGGAAGTAGGTGCGGCGGAACTCACCATCGGTGATGCTCTGCAGGCCCACGTCCTGCTGAAACTTCACAATTTCCGCAATGGCCTTGTCTTCCACCGCACGCAGTTGCGCCGCCGTGATGGACTTCTTGTTGAAAAACTCGTCGCGCGCATCCAAGAGGTATTTGGGGCGCAAGAAGCTGCCAACGTGATCGGCGCGAAACGGGGGGTGAAGGCGAGCAGTCATGAAATCTCCCGAGAAAAATCGAAAATTCAATGGGTTCCCACACCCAGCCAGGTATCCAGCGGTGTCGGGTCCCTCAACAAAGATTCGCTGGTGGCGCGCAGCACGATGCCACCACGGTCCAGCACCAGAGCATCGTCAGTCACCCCCAACACCATGTGCGGATGCTGCTCAACGACAATGGACGACAACCCTTCCTCTCGAGCCACCCAACGAATGGCACGCAACAGCTCCTGCACGATGATCGGAGCCAAACCTTCCAGGGGCTCATCGAGCAAGAGCAGGCGAGGATTGAGCATGAGGGCCCGGCCAAAGGCCAGCATCTGCTGCTCTCCACCCGACAACTGAGTGCCCAAGTTGCGACGACGCTCTTCCAAGCGCGGGAAAAGCTCATACACCCGTGACACACTCCACGGGCCGGGGCGGGCCACGGCGGTGAGGTTTTCTTCCACGGTCAGGGATTTGAAGATGTTGCGCTCTTGCGGCACCCACCCGATGCCCACGGCGGCACGCTCGAAAGGCGCCAGGTGGTGCAGCTCGCGGCCCGCCAGCACCAAGCGGCCCGCATGCCGGCGAGTCACGCCCACCAGGGTATCGATGAGCGTGGTCTTGCCCGTGCCATTGCGTCCGAGCAAGGCCACCGAGCGGCCCGCCTCGATGGAAAAACACACGTCACTCAAGACCACCGATTCGCGGTAGCCGCAGGTCAGCCCTTCGACTTGCAGCAAGAGCTCAGCCATGATGACCCTCGAGCTGGGTTTTCTGCGCGGCCATGTCGGCGGCCACCTCGGCCGCCACATCACCCAGATACACCGCCTTGACACGCGGATCGGCCGCAATGTCCTCGGGTGCACCTTCAGTCAGCATGGCGCCATTCACCAAGACCGTGATGCGGCTTGCGAAGCTGAACACCAAGTCCATGTCGTGCTCAATGAGCAGCACCGCCACATCCTGGGGCAGCGCCACCACGGTGTCCAAAATATCTTGACGCTCAGCGGCAGGCACGCCCGCCGCCGGCTCGTCGAGCAGCAAGACGCTGGGTTTGAGCGCCACGGCCAACCCGATCTCCAACAATCGCCGCTTGCCGTAAGGCAATTCACTCGTGGGGTGGTCGGCATGTTCGGACAAACGAAACTGACGCAGCAGTAGCTCCGCTTCCTCGGCTACGGCCAGATCAGTGCCCAAGGGCTTCCACCAACGACCGGCACTGCCCTGGCGGGCACTCACGGCCATCGCCAAGCTTTGCATCGGCGTCAGCGACGCAAAGAGTTGATTGATCTGGAAGGTACGTACCAAACCCATATGCACCCGCTTGTGGGGCGCCAACGCGGTGATGTCCTGACCATGCAACAACACCTGCCCTGAGGTCGGTGCCAGCACGCCCGTGAGCTGGTTCACGAGGGTGGTCTTGCCAGCGCCATTCGGACCGATGAGTGCGTGACGTGCGCCTCGGTGGAGATGCAGCGACACATCTTGCGTGGCCGTGATGCCGCCAAACTGTTTGACCAGCGAGCGCGTCTCCAGCACGGGTGCTGCTGCGTTCATAGCAGGCCTCTCATGCTGACCTCTTTGCATGCCACCAGGTCCACGGACGCAGCAAGCGGTCACGCCCCACCAACATCAATACCACCAAAAACAGACCAATCCAAAAAGTCCAGTACTGGGGGGTGAAAGAAGACAACACATCGTGCAACACCTTGAAAGCAATCGCCCCAGCCAAACCGCCCCAAAGCCAACCCGCGCCACCGATCACCAGGGCCAGCATCACGTCGGCGCTGCGGTGAAAGTCGAGCACGTCCAGGGATGCAAAGCCCGTGGTTTGTGCCAACAGCGCACCCGCTGCGCCAGCGGCGGCGGCCCCCAAGGTGTACGACGCAGCCAGGCGCCCTTGAACCGACAAGCCCATGGACGCCAAGCGAAGTCGGTTGTCGCGCAAGGCCTGCAAAGACACCCCAAAGGGCGAATGCACGATGCGGCGCAAGATCACGAACACGATGAACAGCACGGCCACCGAATAAAAAGATGCCGTGCGTGCGGCCAAGTCGAATTCAAACTGCCCCAGCAGCGGCCCCATCACCACGCCTTGCAACCCATCGGCGCCGCCCGTGATCTGATCAAACTTGTTGGCCAACTCCAGCAGCACCAAGGCCACGCCCATGGTCACCATGAGGCGCGTCAAATCGGTGCCTCTTACGATCATGGGGCTGGTGACCAGGCCCAACACCGCACCCATGGCCGTGCCCACGGCCAGGCCCACGATCGGATCGGGCATCACATGCTTGGCAAACAGAGCGGCGGCATAGGCCCCCGTACCGAAATAGGCGGCATGGCCCAGCGATACGATGCCCGCATAGCCCAACACCAAATCCAAAGAGACGGCAAAAAGCGCCAAGATGGCGATTTCATTGATGAGTGCCGCATGCTGCGGCAAGGTCATCGGGGCGAGCCCAATCAACACCCAGACCGCCCACTCCCAGGCTCGCCAACCCGCCGGAGCGCGCAACCTCTGCGCTGCACTGGTCACCGCCCCTGCTCCCGACTGAACAGTCCCTGCGGACGCCACAACAAAATAGCGATCATCAACACGTACACGATGAAGCCACCGAGCTTGGGCACGTAATACTTGCCGAAGACATCGGCGATGCCGAGCACGATAGCGGCGATCAACGGCCCACTGATAGAGCTGGTACCACCGACTGCGCACACGATCAAAAAGTAAACCATGAACTTGAAGGGGAAGCTTGGGTCAAGCCCCAGAATGTCCACACCCAAGGCTCCCCCCAAACCGGCCAGGCCCGAGCCGGTGGCGAAGGTGAGCAAGAAAATGCGATTGACCGGAATCCCCAGCCCAGAAGCCACTCGAGGGTCATCCACCGCTGCGCGCAGCTGTGAGCCAAATCGCGTCTTATTGAGCACGCCCTGCAGAGTCAAGGTCAACACCACACAGATCACGACAATGAAGAGCCGATAGGCTCCCATGCCCAAGCTCACGGGCTCACTGCCGAGTTCAATGCGCCCACGCAACCATTCAGGCGTTTGCACGTTGACTTGTGATGAGCCCATCACATAGTCCACAGCGGCCACGGCCATGAAGGTCAGACCGATGCTGAACAACACCTGATCCAGATGCGGCTTGCCATACATGCGCCGGTAGAGCAGCGGCTCCAGGATCGCCCCCATGAGTGCCGTCACCCCAAAAGCCGCCGGCAGACAGAGCAAAAAGGGCCAGCCATGCTTTTGCATCAGCACCACCAACACATACCCACCCGCCATGGCAAAAGCACCGTGGGCCAAATTGATGAAGTTCATCAAGCCCATGGTCACGGCCAACCCGAGGGCCAGCACAAACAACAGCATGCCGTAGGCCAGGCCGTCAAAGAGCAACGTGAGCATGCTGGGGGTGGGTGGCGAGGGGCCTTACTTGAGCTTGCCCGGATCCTTCACTGCCTTGACCGAGTCGAACTCGATGTTCCAGAGTTGGCCGTCCTTCCTTTCCACCTTGCGAATGAAGATGTCTTGGACGATGTCACGGGTCTGGGCATCGATCAGCACCTGGCCACGCGGGCTCTCAAAGATCTGGCCTTTCATGCCCGCCAGCAGTGCATCGCCCCCCGCCCCTTTGGACGCTTCCAGGGCCTTGTAGATGACGCGCATGCCGTCATAGCCGCCCACGGCCATGAAGTTGGGGCGGAACTTGTTGGCGGCCACAAAAGCCTCGACAAATTTCTTATTTGAAGGCGTGGGGTGGGCCGCTGAGTAATGGTGCGAGCTCACCACGCCCATGGCAACTTCCCCCATGTCATTGAGCTGGTCATCATCGGTCACGTCGCCGGTGGCGATCAAGCGAATACCCGCCTTGTCCAAGCCGCGCTCGCCAAATTGCTTCATGAAGGCCGCGCCTTGTCCCGAAGGCAAGAACACGAACAGCGCATCAGGCTTGGCATCACGCACCTTTTGCAACACGGGGGCAAAGTCGGGCGCGCGCATAGGGGTGCGCAGTTTTTCCATGACTTGGCCACTGTTGAGGGTGATGCGATCGGTGAAGAACTTTTCAGCGTCGTAGCCTGGGCCATAGTCAGCCACCAGCGACACCACCTTCTTCACGCCGTTTTTATTGGCCCACTCTGCCAAGGCCACAGAGGCCTGAGGCAAGGTGAAACTGGTGCGCACCACGTAAGGAGAGGCCTCCGTGATGCTGGAGGTGGCGGCGGCCATCACCACCATCGGCGTCTTGCTCTGCGTGGCAATCGGCGCCGTGACCATGGCCGATGGCGTGATGCCAAAACCGGCCAAGGCCACCACTTTGTCGTTCACCACCAGTTCTTGCGCTAGGCGGCGAGTGGCATCGGGCAGGCTGCCGTCATCCTTGACAAGGATCTCCACTTTCTTGCCGGCGACCTTGTTGCCGTTCTGTGCCACCCAGAGCTTGATCGCAGCATCAATTTGGCGACCCGTGCTGGCCTGTTGGCCTGTCATGGGCAAGATGACACCAATCTTGACGGTGTCGCTTTGCGCCTGGGCGTAGCCGCCCAAGCTCAGGCTGGCCGCAGCGGACGCGGCGAGGGCAATGAGATGTCTCTTGTGCATGGTGTGAAGTCTCCTGAGACTGAGGTCGAAGGTGATGCCTCGAATTGTGCCCCGTTTTGCCCCGCATCGCCGAGATTGCAAAGGAGCGCGGCGTCATTGCGAGGGCCCATTGGGCCCGCGGCAACCTCCCTGCAAGTGCCCCCACCCCGCAGAGCCAGCCCCACCACCCCC
>CAZCJB010000021.1:0-28482 GCA_964498795.1 uncultured Rubrivivax sp.
TTGCTTTTCTATACTTTGGCTTGATGCTTTATCTTCTTAATAAGTAAATTCCAGCGAGCGTCTCTATTTTGATCCGCTCAACCTTTGAGCAAGCCAAACTCTCAGTGCGTTTCGCTCGTAATTTGTGCGGCGACATCGAGTTTTCTCCCGAGGATGGATACCGGTCCGACCCTGATTTTCTGTGTCGAGTCTTGGAGGCGGTGATCGCGGAAGGTGCTACCACCATCAATATTCCGGATACGGTGGGCTATGCGATCCCTGAGCTTTACGGCGAGTTCATCCTCAATCTGCGACAGCGCATTCCAAATTCGGACCGGGCGATTTGGTCTGTCCATTGCCACAATGATCTGGGCATGGCGGTGGCCAACTCCTTGGCGGGCGTGAAGTTGGGCGGCGCACGTCAGATCGAGTGCACCATCAATGGGCTCGGGGAGCGTGCGGGGAACTGCTCGTTAGAGGAGGTGGTGATGGCAGTGCGGACTCGTCGCGATCACTTCGATTTGGAACTGAACATCGATGCCAGCCAAATCGTGCCGGCCTCTCGGCTTGTTGCGCAAACCACCGGATTTGTCGTTCAACCCAACAAGGCGGTGGTGGGTGCCAATGCCTTTGCCCACGCATCGGGCATCCATCAAGATGGTGTGTTGAAGGCTCGTGATACCTACGAAATCATGCGCGCCGAGGATGTGGGTTGGACCACCAACCGCATCGTCTTGGGCAAGCTCTCTGGCCGCAATGCCTTTAAACAACGCTTGCAAGAGTTGGGTATCGAAATGGACTCGGAGGCTGAAATCAACTCGGCATTTGCCCGCTTCAAGGACCTCGCAGATCGCAAGACCGACATCTTCGATGAGGACATCATTGCCTTGGTCAGCGACGAAAGTGTGACCCCAGAGCGTGAACACTATCGGCTGCTGTCACTGTCGCAACGCTCAGAGACCGGGGAGCGTCCGCACGCCTCGCTGACTGTGGCGGTCGGTGACAAAGAGTTTGCCGTTCAAAGCGATGGCAATGGGCCGGTTGATGCCACTCTCAAGGCGATTGAATCGAAGATTCAGTCGGGTGCGGAGATGCTCTTGTATTCGGTCAATGCCATCACGTCGGGAAGCACCGAGTCCCAGGGCGAGGTGACTTTCCGGCTGCAACTTGGTGGTCGGGTGGTCAATGGTGTAGGCTCCGACCCAGACATCGTCGTGGCGTCGGCCAAAGCTTATCTGGCCGCGCTCAACAAGTTGCACAGCCGCTCGGAGCGGGTACCCGCGCAGGGCTAATCGGTGTCACCCCCAGACGAGCTCCGGGTGGGGAGCTACTTGAGAAGAATCTCGCAACAGATTGATCTTGCGTGGTTTTTTCCAATCATCTACACTCCGGCGCGTGGCATGCTTGTCTGATACTCGCCTGGGAGACGGTCCTTTGTGTGGCTTGAAAGCGCTTCGGTGGATGGCGTGGGTTGTGTTTGCGGGCTTGTTGCCATCTTTGGCGGGGGCGGCCGGGTCTGACGGCGCCGCCAAAGGCGTGCAGGTCGACCGTGCGGCGGCTTCACTGCGAGCCAAACCGGTCAAACGAGCTCCCAAATCCACCAAGGCGATATCGTCCGCTCGCAAGGCTGACCTGGTCGCTGGCAAGCCTTCTTTCGGCAAGCTGGCCGGGCTGCACGCCACGTCTGACCCCTTAGAGCTCAAGTCCAGTGTGGCCTTGGTAGTCGATCAAGACACCGATCAAGTGCTGTTCAGCAAGAATTCATCAGCCGTCTTGCCGATCGCCTCTATCACCAAATTGATGACTGCACTGGTGGTGTTGGAAGCCGGCATGCCCCTGGATGAGCGCTTGACCATCACGCAAGAAGATGTCGATACCGAAAAGGGCAGCGGCTCGCGCTTGCGTGTGGGCACCACCTTGAGTCGGGGCGAGATGCTGCATCTGGCCTTGATGTCGTCTGAAAATCGGGCAGCACACGCCCTGGGGCGAACGTTTCCAGGCGGCCTTGACTCTTTCGTGCCCTTGATGAATAAGAAGGCTCAGGAATTGGGGATGCAGCAGACCACGTATGTCGAGCCCACGGGGTTGTCCAGTCGAAACCAGTCCACTGCCACCGACTTGTCCCGACTGGTGCGAGAGGTGTCGCAAAACGTTCTCATTCGAGATTTCTCAACTCGGCAGCAGGCCAAGGTCGCTGTCGGTCCGCGGCAGATGGAGTTCCGCAATACCAATGCGCTGGTGCGCAACCCTGCCTGGGATATTGGCGTGCAAAAGACGGGCTACATTTCTGAGGCCGGTCGCTGCGTGGTGATGCAGGCGCAACTGGCCGGGCGAAAGCTCATCATGGTGCTGCTCGATTCAGCCGGTCGATATTCGCGCATCGGCGACGCGGAGCGGATTCGCGCTTGGGTGGCACGCAATCACGCCGCACCTTCTGCCCTTTAACGCTGATCGCCTGTTTGTGGGCACTAGCGTGGAGGATTTGGGTCACGATGACCCAAGCCTTGGGAGATTTCTTGTGCGGTGGCTTTGAGCCGATCGGCCCAAGATTCTTCCAACCGATCAGCGGGCGCTGAGATGGACAGCCCTGCCACCAATTTGCCCTGATCATCGACGATGCCGGCGGCCATGCATCGGACTCCCAGTTCCAATTCTTCGTCGTCGCGTGCGTACCCGTTGGCTCTTACCCCAGCCAGTTCCCGATCCAGGCGATGGATTTCGGTGATGCTGTTTCGGGTGTGTCCACTCAGACCCGTGCGCGTCGCGTAAGCACGCACTCGGGGCGCCTCGTCTTGAGCCAAGAAGAGCTTGCCCACCGAGGTCAAATGCAACGGAGCCCGACCACCAATGGCGCGGACCACTTGCATGCCTGATCGCTCACTGAAGACGCGCTCGATATAAACGATCTCGTCTCCCTGGCGAACCGACAGGCTCACAGGCTGGTGCGTGTGCCGGTGTAGCTCGCGCATGGGTTCCAAAGCTGCTTGCCGAACGTCCAGGCGTGCCTTGACCATATTGCCGAGTTCCAGCAGCTTCATCCCCAGGCGGTAACTGCCGGCTTCAGGTCGATCGACAAAACGGCCCAGGGTCAGGTCATTCAAGATCCTGTGCGCTGTCGAAGGGTGAAGTCCGGTTTGTTCGCTGATCTGTTTCAACGAGACCGGATCTTGGTGCGAGGCCAGCACGTCCAGCAGGGCAAATGTTCGCTCCAGCACTTGAATGGCTGGGGCGGAAGGCTCTTTGTCTTTCATGTCGATGGTGTAGGCATTGACAACTTCACGGGAGAGAATCCATTGTCGCCATTTTGTATTACGAAAGCATCATTTGCATCGTGATAAATCAATGATTGTGGCTTTCAAGCACTGCGCGAGCTGCCGCCAAGCCGGAGCGTACGGCACCCTCTAAGGTGGCTGGGTAGGGGCCTGCAACAAAATCTCCAGCCGCGATCAACCCTGGCGCAATGCCCGCCTGAGGCCTGACCAGCCCTGAGCGGGCCAGCCAGGTGGCTCTGCGGTCTCTGAGCACGTTTCGAAGCACCGGACGCTGAGCGTGGATAGGCAGCAGTTCTAGGCACACTTGCTCGACCATCAGATGTCCGATGTCCTGAGTGGAAAGCCCATCGAACTCAGAGGCGGCACTGGCCACCAGCACGATCCGGCCAGGTTGGGCTCCCAGGGCGCCATGATCGAAGGCGAACTGTGCCGGGCCTCGCTGCAGCATCACCATGGGATGCTGCAAGCGCAACCCGTCGCAGTCCATCACCGCAGTGGCAATCGCCTCGAAGCTCAGGGATTGGGCCTTTTGAGCCCAGCGGGGCTCTACCGGCTGCACCAGTCGAGCGGCTTCAAGAGCCGTGCAGGCCAGCACGACGGTGTCGAACGGCTGGCCGTTGACAAGCCATCGGGATCCCTTCGACCCACCTTCAGGATCGGACTCCAAAGTGTGAACCCGAGATCCATAGAGCAAATGGGCTCCGTGCCGGCGGAGCCAATCACTGGCCGGATCGGGCAAGAGGGCGCTCAAGGGAAGGCGGGGAATCATCAGATCAGAGGCTCCAGATCCGGAGAACACAGAATCTCTTAACACCCGCAAAAAAATGGCGCCACTGGCTTCTCGGGCAGGGGTGTTCATGGCGGCGACACACAGCGGCTCGATGAGCTCCCGGAAGATGGCGGGGTGGAGGCCCCGGCACAAATCTCCTACGGTGGTGTGTTCGGCGCAACGAAACCCTTGGACCAACCACTTGGCACATTGCACCAAAAAACCAAGTCTCGCCCGCGGGGGCCAATGGTGGCATTGGGCGATGGCCGCAGCGGGCGCCCAAGCACCCAGCCGAGGATTGAGTTTCAGGCCGCGGCCCTGGGGCGAGGTCAAGGTCAAGGGCAATCGCAAGAAGGCCATCTCCTCCTGCACCCCCAAAGTTTGAAGCAGCTGCAGCGTCTCTCGGTAGGCACCGATGAGGATGTGCTGACCGTTGTCAAAAACGCCTTCGGGGCGTTCCACAGCCCGTGCACGGCCTCCGGCAAGACGGGCGGATTCGTACAGCGTCAGGTCGAGTCCCAGCTGCACGCTCCTGACTGCCGCGGCCAGCCCCGCCCATCCAGCCCCCACCACGGCCACCTTTGGCCGGGGGCTTGAAACGTTCAGCGGCCTCTCCACTGTGTGAGCGTCGCGAGCCACAGCTTGCGCAGTGGCGTGAGGGAGATGCGTTGATGCAAGACCTGGAAACCTCCGGCCTCGATTTCGCGCAATAAGGCTCGATAAATATTGGCCATCATGAGTCCGGGGCGCTGAGCCTTTCGATCCGTGGCTCCCAGCGACTGCAGCGCCTCGTCATAGAGTCGATGGGCTCGCGCGGCTTGAAAGGCCATGAGCTCGAGAAAGCGCGGGCTGTAACCCCAGGGCGCCTCACGTTTGAGAAGTTCGTGGGTTTTGACCTCAAATTGTTGCAGTTCGCTCAAGGGCAGATACACCCTGCCACGGCGGGCATCGTCTCCCACATCGCGAATGATGTTGGTCAATTGCATGGCCAATCCCAATTTGTGGGCATAGGAGAGGGTAGCGTCCTCTTGGCGGCCAAAAATGTTGGAAGCCACCTCGCCGACCACTCCGGCTACGCGATGACAGTAGGCTTGCAAAGCGGGGAAGTCCAGGTAACGGGATTGGTCCAGATCCATTTGGCAGCCCTCCAAAATGGTCAAGAGATGCCGTGCTTCAATGCCGAACTCTGCAGTCCAAGGAGCCAACGCTTGCGTGACTGGATGGCTCGGTGCGCCATCCACCATGGCTTGGATCTCACCACGCCACCAAGCCAATTTTGCGGTGGCGACGCTGGGCTCGTGGGGCTCGTCCACCACGTCATCCACTTCTCGGCAAAACGCGTAAAACGCAGTGATAGCCAGTCGCCGTCTCTCCGGTAAAAACAAGAACGCATAGTAAAAACTTGATCCGCTGGACGCGGCCTTGTTTTGAACGTATTGCTGCGGAGTCATGGGGACGTTGCCCTCAGTTCAGAATGGGTGGTCGTGTCACGGAGCGCCACAGCGTAATCCCGAGGTCCCAGGGGCCCAGCACGGGCCGACACGAACACGTGGCGAAATTCATGGCCTCGATTTTGTCAAGGACTCTCAACCCTCCCTGGACCACCAGCTTCAGCTCCCACCCGACGCGCCCAGGAAGCCGCCAGGGCAGGGCGGCGCCTTGCTCCATGAATCCCCGGGCCCACACGCACAAATCCCTGACCAATGCACGCATTTCGGCCCCATCCTTCAAAGATGAGCCCTGAGGGCCGCTAATTCCGAATTTCTGCAGGTCGTGCTGGGGCAGATAGACCCTTCCGCGCGGCAGGTCTACCGACAGGTCTTGCCAGAAATTGATGAGTTGCAGGGCCGTACAAATCGCATCTGATTCCTGGAGGTTACGTTCCGTCGCAGCCCCGTAAAGGTGCAGCAACAGGCGGCCTACCGGGTTGGCGGATCGTCGGCAATAGTCCAGCAAGGCCTCGCGATCGACGTAGGTGGGGTTGTCCACATCCTGTAAAAAAGCGTCGAGCAAGTCTTGTAGCAAGGCTTGCGGCAGTTTGTGGGTGTGGACGGCCGATGCCAAAGGATGGAAAACCTCAGGCCACCGGCTTGAGACCGGCTCTCGGTCATAGACGCGACGCAAGTCCTCGGCGTAGGCGCACAAGTCAGCGCGTCTGGAGGCTGCATGGGCATGCCCCTCGTCAGCCAAATCGTCGCCCACTCTGGCAAATCGGTAGAGACTGATGATCACAGGGCGCAACGGCTTGGGACACAGCCAAGAGGCAACGGGGAAATTCTCATAATGGTCAATGCTCACCCATGGATTTTCCCCTCAATCCAGGCGCGCAGCTACCGAGTAGAATCCGGGATTGTCCTGACTGGGCTTTGAAACCCAGGCAGCCTCACCAGAATGGTTCACTCGCGCGGGTGGCGAAATTGGTAGACGCACCAGGTTTAGGTCCTGACGGAGGCAACTCCGTGTCGGTTCGAGTCCGACCCCGCGCACCAGCCGATCAACACATCACGATCCAGAGTTCTTACATGTCAGTTACCGTCGAAACCCTTGACAAACTCGAGCGCCGCATCACGCTGACCCTGGCCGCCGCCGATATCGGCCAGGAGGTGGACAACCGCCTCAAGCGTTTGGCACGCACCGTGAAGGCCGATGGCTTTCGGCCTGGCAAGGTTCCCATGTCGGTGGTCGCGCAGCGCTACGGCTATTCGGTGCAGTACGAAGTGTTGAATGATCAGGTGGGCCGCGCCTTCAGTGACGCTGCCAATCAAGCCCAGTTGCGGGTGGCAGGTGCGCCTAAGATCACGCAAAAGGAAGAGGCTCCGGAAGGTTTCATGGCCTTCGATGCCACCTTTGAGGTCTATCCTGAGGTGAAGATGGCCGACCTCTCCACCGTGGATCTGGAAAAGGTGAGCTCCGAGGTGACGGAATCTGCCATCGATAAAACTGTGGAGATTTTGCGCAAGCAGCGCCGTACGTTCACCATTCGCCCAGCCTCCGAAGGCGCCCACGAAGGCGATCGAGTGACCATCGATTTCGAAGGAAAAATTGACGGCGAAGCCTTTGCCGGTGGCAAGGCTGACGCGTTCCAGTTCATCATCGGTGAAGGCCAGATGCTCGAGCAGTTCGATTTGGGCGTGCGTGGACTCAGGGTCGGTGAGAGCAAGACCTTTCCGTTGCAGTTTCCTGCGGACTACCAAGGTGCCGATGTGGCCGGCAAGGAGGCCGATTTCCTGGTGACCATGAAAAAGGTCGAAGCGGCCCATCTGCCTGAGGTGGATGACGCCTTTGCCAAGGCTTTGGGCATCAAAGCGGGGACGGTGCAAGGTTTGCGCGAGGATGTTCGCAAAAATCTCGAGCGTGAGGTGAAGTTCCGCGTGCTGTCGCGGAACAAGGCGGCAGTCATGGACGCTTTGGTGAATTCCGCCGAACTCGACATCCCCAAGGCCCTGGTGGAATCCGAAGTGGAGCGTATGGTGGCCAACGCCCGAGCCGACCTGAAGAATCGAGGGGTCAAGGATGCCGATTCCGCGCCGATACCTTCAGAGATTTTCCAAGATCAGGCGCACCGTCGAGTCCGATTGGGGTTGGTGGTGGCCGAGCTGGTCCGAGCCAACTCGTTGCAGGCTCGGCCCGATCAATTGCAAAAACACATTGAAGAAATCAGCCAAAGTTACGAAAAGCCCGCAGAAGTGATGCGGTATTACCTATCCGACCGTGATCGGATGGCCGAGGTGGAGGCCCTTGTGGTGGAAGGCAATGTTGCAGATTTCGTGCTTTCTCGAGCCAAGATCTCTGAGAAGCAACTGCCGTTTGATGAATTGATGGCCACCGCCTGAGCGTCGTGGCAAAAGAGGCATACCGATGAGCGCATTGGATACTGCAGGGTTGGGCATGGTGCCCATCGTCATCGAGCAATCGGGACGGGGCGAACGAGCCTACGACATCTACAGCCGCCTGCTGAGGGAACGCATCATCTTCCTCGTTGGGCCGGTGACTGACCAAAGCGCCAATTTG
The DNA here is from genome assembly GCA_964498795.1 of uncultured Rubrivivax sp. Classification (GTDB taxonomy): domain Bacteria; phylum Pseudomonadota; class Gammaproteobacteria; order Burkholderiales; family Burkholderiaceae_C; genus Rubrivivax. The sequence continues at coordinate 8,032 of CAZCJB010000021.1, forward strand.
GTGTGCGCTCAAATGTTGTTCTTGGAAAGTGAGAACCCCGACAAGGACATCTTCCTGTACATCAATTCGCCAGGAGGCAGCGTCAGTGCGGGCCTGTCCATCTTTGACACCATGAACTTCATCAAACCAGATGTGTCGACCCTGTGCATGGGCCTGGCCGCTAGCATGGGGTCATTCCTGTTGATGGCGGGTGCCAAAGGCAAGCGATTGGCGTTGCCCAATGCCAAGGTCATGATCCACCAGCCCTCAGGTGGTGCCCAAGGACAGGCGACTGACATCGAAATCCATGCGCGAGAAATCCTCAAGACGCGAGAGCAGCTCAATCGGATTTACGCCGAACGCACAGGGCAAACACTGGAAAAGATCACGGCCGATATGGAGCGAGATTTCTTCATGTCGCCTGCCGAGGCGAAAGACTACGGATTGATTGATCAGGTCATTGAGCGTCGTCCCTGACGGTTGGCCCAGGTCTCATGATTTATCATGAGGCTCTACTTTAGGAACTTCTCAGCTTCACACCCTCCATGGCAGACAAAAAGAGTTCATCAGGCGAAAAGGTTCTGTACTGCTCTTTTTGTGGCAAGAGCCAGCATGAGGTCAAGAAGCTGATTGCGGGCCCTTCGGTATTTATCTGTGACGAGTGCATTGAACTGTGCAATGACATCATCCGAGACGAAGTCCCGGTTGATGCACAGTCTTCCAAGGCGTCCAGGTCGGACCTGCCCATTCCCAGTGAAATCAAGGCCAGCCTCGATCAATACGTGATCGGGCAGGAGGTCGCCAAGCGTATCTTGTCGGTGGCGGTTTACAACCACTACAAACGGTTGAAGCATATTGGAGTGGGAGCTAAAGACGAGGTCGAGCTGAGCAAGAGCAACATCCTTCTGATCGGCCCCACGGGTTCGGGCAAGACGTTGTTGGCTCAGACACTTGCGCGCCTCCTCAATGTGCCGTTCGTCATTGCTGATGCCACGACGCTGACGGAAGCGGGGTATGTGGGCGAGGACGTCGAAAACATCATTCAAAAGCTGCTGCAAAACTGCAATTACGATGTCGAGCGCGCTCAGCGGGGCATCGTTTATATCGACGAGATCGACAAAATCAGTCGCAAAGCTGATAACCCCAGCATCACGCGGGATGTTTCCGGTGAGGGCGTGCAGCAGGCCTTGCTCAAGCTGGTGGAAGGCACCATGGCCAGTGTCCCGCCGCAAGGAGGGCGCAAGCATCCCAACCAAGACTTTCTGCAGATCGATACCACCAACATCCTTTTTATATGCGGTGGCGCCTTCGATGGTCTCGAAAAAGTGATTCAGAACCGCACGGAAAAATCGGGCATAGGATTCGCCGCCACGGTGCATGGCAAGAGCGATCGCAGGGCCTCGGAACTGTTTCGAGAGGTAGAGCCCGAGGATTTGATCAAATTCGGTCTGATTCCGGAGCTGGTAGGTCGTTTGCCCGTGGTGGCCACCTTGGGCGAACTCACCGAAGAGGCGCTGGTGCAAATCCTGACCGAGCCCCGCAATGCGCTGCTCAAGCAATACCAGCAACTGTTCTCAATGGACGGTGTGCAACTTGAAATTCGGCCATCCGCATTGGCAGCCATTGCTCGCAAGGCCTTGGAGCGCAAAACCGGTGCGCGGGGCCTGCGCTCGATTGTGGAACATGCGTTGATTGACACGATGTTCGACCTCCCGACCTTGGATGGTGTGGCTGAAGTCGTGGTCGACGAGTCGACGATTGAAGAAGGCTCCAAGCCCTTGTTGGTCTATCGAGAACAGGCCAAGGCCAGTGCCTGAGGTTCTCCGATCCAGGTCCTGCGCTTGTTGGAGCGCTCGATTCGTCTTGTTTTTTGGTCCTTGAGCCCCATATCTGCTCGAGAAAGCGAGATCTACGATGTCTGGACATCCCGTACTTCCGTCCGAGCCCATTCAGCTGCCGCTGCTGCCTCTGCGCGACGTGGTGGTTTTTCCTCACATGGTGATCCCGCTGTTCGTCGGTCGACCCAAGTCGATCCGGGCACTGGAAGCGGCCATGGAAGCCGGTCGACAAATCATGCTGGTCGCGCAACGCGCAGCCGGTCAGGACGAGCCCAAGCCCGAAGACATGTTTGGGGTGGGCTGCATTTCAAGCATCCTGCAGATGTTGAAGCTTCCCGATGGCACTGTGAAGGTGCTCGTCGAAGGCATTCAGCGGGCCCAAACCCGCGACATTACCGACGAGGGCGAAAATTTCGCGGCTGAAGTGGTGCCTGTGGCGCCTGCGGCACAGAGCTCATCGGAAATTGAAGCTCTGCGACGTGCGGTGACACAGCATTTCGATCAATACGTTAAGCTCAATAAGAAGATTCCTCCAGAAATCTTGACCTCCATTGCAGGGATCGATGACCCTGGTCGGTTGGCCGACACCATTGCGGCCCACTTGCCGCTCAAACTCGAGTCCAAGCAGTCCGTGCTGGATCTGTTTGACGTGGCCAAGCGACTCGAAAAGCTGCTGGAGTTGCTAGAGCATGAAGTCGACATCCTTCAGGTGGAAAAGCGGATCCGCGGACGCGTCAAGCGGCAGATGGAAAAGAGCCAGCGTGAGTACTACCTGAACGAACAGGTTAAAGCTATCCAAAAGGAGCTGGGCGACGGCGAGGAGGGCGCTGACCTCGAGGAGTTGGGCAAGAAGATTGCCGCGGCCCGCATGAGCAAAGAGGCCCGCAAGAAGGCGGAGAGCGAACTGAAAAAGCTCAAGCTGATGTCGCCGATGTCGGCAGAGGCGACGGTGGTTCGCAACTACATCGACACGCTGATCAATCTGCCTTGGGCCAAGAAGAGCAAGGTCAAACACGATCTTGGCAATGCCGAAGAGGTTCTCAACGAAGATCATTTCGGGTTGGAGAAAGTCAAGGATCGCATCCTGGAATACCTCGCCGTTCAGCAGCGCGTGGACAAGGTCAAGGCGCCCATCCTGTGCCTGGTCGGGCCTCCTGGGGTGGGCAAGACATCTTTGGGTCAGAGTGTCGCGCGGGCTACTGGGCGCAAGTTTGTGCGCATGGCGCTCGGCGGCATGCGTGACGAGGCGGAAATTCGTGGCCATCGCCGCACTTACATCGGCTCGATGCCTGGAAAGGTGCTGCAAAGCCTGACCAAAGTGGGTGTGCGCAACCCGCTGTTCTTGTTGGATGAGATCGACAAGTTGGGCATGGATTTCCGGGGCGATCCTTCATCGGCTTTGCTCGAGGTGCTGGATCCGGAGCAAAACCACACATTCAGCGACCACTATGTTGAAGTGGACTTTGATCTCTCAGACGTGATGTTCGTGGCCACCTCCAATTCCATGAACATCCCTCCGGCGTTGCTGGACCGGATGGAAGTGATCCGCCTGGCCGGTTACACCGAAGACGAGAAGCTCAACATTGCTCAACGCTATCTCCTGCCCAAGCAGCAAGAGAACAACGGTGTACGCAAGGAGGAAATGGACCTCACCGAGGCGGCCATTCGAGGCATCATTCGCTACTACACCCGAGAGGCTGGCGTTCGTTCTTTGGAACGAGAGATTTCCAAGGTCTGCCGCAAGATCGTCAAGGGGCACCAGCTCAAGAAATATGAGGGTACGGTGGTGGTCTCTGAGGACAACCTCAACGAGTTCTTGGGGGTTCGCAAGTTTGACTTCGGCCGCACTGAAAAGACCAATCAGGTGGGTCAAGTGGTCGGGCTGGCCTGGACTGAGGTGGGAGGCGATTTGCTGACCATCGAGGCTGCGGTCATGCCTGGAAAGGGTAACACCACCCGGACCGGTTCACTGGGCGACGTCATGAAGGAATCGGTAGAGGCCGCTCGCACGGTGGTGAGGTCTCGGTCTCGCCGACTTGGAATCCGGGACGAACAGTTTGAAAAGAAGGACATCCACATTCACGTGCCAGACGGCGCTACGCCCAAGGATGGGCCGAGCGCGGGCATTGCCATGACCACGGCCATCGTGTCGGCTCTGACTGGCATCCCGGTCAAGGCCGAAGTGGCCATGACGGGTGAAATCACCTTGAGAGGTGAGGTGACCGCCATTGGGGGCCTGAAAGAAAAGCTCTTGGCGGCTCATCGTGGAGGTGTAAAGAAGGTCCTGATTCCTGAAGAAAACGTCAAAGATCTCCAGGAAATCCCTGAGAACGCCAAGAGTCACCTGGAGATCGTTCCCGTACGTTGGATTGATCAGGTGCTGGAGGTTGCTCTGGAGAGGACGCCCACGCCGCTGCCTGATGAGGATGTTGCCAAAGAGACCGAGGGAGCCGCTGCGGTAGCGGCGCCGGTGGCCTCTGACAGCCTTCCTCACTAGAGGGTCCCTAAAAGAGGATATGTTGGTGTATAGTTGAAGGCTGCGCGGGAATAGCTCAGTTGGTAGAGCGCAACCTTGCCAAGGTTGAGGTCGCGAGTTCGAGACTCGTTTCCCGCTCCAATTTTTTGAACAAAGGGAAGCTTGGCTTCCCTTTTTCTTCTCTGATAATGGGGCATCCCGTTCATCAGAACAGGAATCGGCGCGATAGCAAAGCGGTTATGCAGCGGATTGCAAATCCGTCCAGGCGAGTTCGACTCTCGCTCGCGCCTCCAACACGCCCACCGCTCGCGAACGCTTAGCGCACCAGGTGCGCCTCATAATGTGCGGTGTGCCCGGATGGCGAAATAGGTAGACGCAGCGGACTTAAAATCCGCCGCCTTTGAAAGAGGGCGTACCGGTTCGATTCCGGTTCCGGGCACCATCTAAGTGTCAGCGATGCCTGGAGCAGCCGATGTCCCTGTTTGACCCCGATGCGTTAAATCCCGGCGTGCAGCGTCGCGAAGTCTTTGCTTGGGCTATGTATGACTTCGCCAACTCAGGCTATACCACCGTTGTATTGACAGCGGTGTTCAATGCCTATTTCGTAAGCGTGGTGGCCCAGGGACGCGATTGGGCCACGTTGGCTTGGACCAGCGCACTGGCCGTGTCCAATCTTGTGGTGATGCTGACGATGCCAGCGCTGGGGGCCTTTGCCGACATGTCGGGAGGAAAGAAGCGCCTGTTGGCAGCGACCACCCTGGGCTGCGTCTTGGCCACTGCGGCGCTTGCGTGGACTGGGCCTGGTGACCTTGCCTTGGGTGTTGCGGCTTTGGTGGTGTCTAACGTCTTGTACACCTATGGTGAGTCTCTGATTGCCTCGTACTTGCCCGAACTCGCCCGGCCCAGCGCTGTGGGCCGGGTGTCGGGGTGGGGATGGAGCTTCGGATACGTGGGGGGCATGCTGTCGTTAGGGCTGTCCTTGGCTTACGTTCTGCATGCTCAAGCTCAAGGTCAAAGTGCCAGCCAATTTGTCCCCGTGACCATGCTGCTGACCGCAGGCGTCTATGGCGCTGCGTCCCTGGTGACTTTTTTGGGCTTGAGGGACCGCCCGGCCCTTGATCAGCCTTCAGGTGCTGGGCCGTCGGCTCGAGAGGCGTGGCGCCGTTTGTGGCATACGTTGCGTGAAGTGTCCCGCTATCAAGACTTTGCATGGCTTTTGGCATGCACGGTGGCCTATCAGGCTGGGATTTCCGTGGTGATTGCGTTGGCAGCGGTGTATGCGGAGCAGGCCTTAGGCTTCTCGCAAGTCGAGACTATGACGCTGGTGTTTCTGGTCAACATCGCAGCCACCATCGGCGCTTTTGGGTTTGGTCACTGGCAGGACCGGATCGGGCACCGCCGCGCATTGGGCCTGACGCTGGTGGGGTGGATCGTGATGGCCTTGATGGCCGCAGTGGCAAAGTCCACCCCCACTTTTTGGGTGTCAGCCATGCTGGCCGGCATTTGCATGGGATCAAGCCAGTCTGCAGGGCGGGCCATGGTCGCGCTGCTGGCGCCAGACGCGCAGCGTGCAGAGTTTTTTGGACTTTGGACCTTTGCGGTCCGCCTGTCGGCCATCATTGGTCCCATGACCTACGGTGTGGTCACCTGGTGGTCGGCCGGCAATCATCGTCTAGGCATCTTGTCGACGGGACTGTTCTTTGTACTGGGATTGATCTTGCTGGGCCGAATCAATTTGGTCAGGGGCCAGACAGCCTCGAGAATGACACTGACACACTAAAATGACTGAGTTTTGTTGTGTGCTGAAGCAGCCGTAAGCGGAAATGAGAGTCGGAGCCTGATTCATGAAAATTCTTGTCCCTGTCAAAAGGGTGGTTGACTACAACGTCAAGGTCCGTGTCAAGAGCGATGGCTCAGGAGTGGACACCGCCAATGTGAAGATGAGCATGAACCCTTTTGATGAGATTGCGGTGGAGGAAGCCGTTCGTCTCAAGGAAAAGGGTGTGGCCACTGAAGTGATCGCTGTTTCCTGTGGAGTGACCCAATGTCAGGAAACCTTGCGCACGGCGATGGCGATTGGCGCTGACCGCTCGATTTTGGTGGAAACCTCCGAAGATCTGCAGCCTCTGGCCGTGGCCAAGTTGCTCAAGGCGCTGATGGACAAGGAGCAACCCGGCTTGGTGATCGTGGGCAAGCAAGCGATTGACGACGACTGCAATCAAACGGGCCAAATGCTGGCTGCCCTGGCTGGCAGACCCCAGGCCACGTTTGCCAGCAAGGTGGAGGTGGCAGACGGACATGTGCGGGTGATTCGCGAGGTGGACGGGGGGCTCGAGACGGTCAGTTTGACCTTGCCTGCCGTGGTCACCGCCGACCTGCGGCTCAACGAGCCCCGCTATGTCACCTTGCCCAACATCATGAAGGCCAAGAAGAAGCCGATGGACACTTTGAAGCCTGAAGATCTGGGGGTCGATGTGAAGCCCCGCATCAAGACGTTGAAGGTGGCTGAGCCTCCCAAGCGCGGTGCTGGGGTGAAGGTGCCCGATGTGGCGACTTTGGTCGCGAAACTCAAGAATGAAGCCAAGGTGATTTGATATGCCAGTCCTCGTTGTTGCTGAACATGACAATGCCTCCCTCAAAGGCGCGACCTTGAATACGGTCACGGCGGCATTGCAATGCGGTCCAGAGGTTCACGTGCTGGTGGCGGGTGAGTCAGCTTCGGCGGCTGTTCAGGCTGCGGCCGGCGTGGTGGGCGTCGGTAAAGTGTTGCATGCAGAGTCTCCTGGCTTGGCGCATGGCTTGGCTGAAAATCTTGCGGCGCAGGTGTTGGCATTGGCTCCTGGGTATTCTCACGTGTTGTTCCCAGCCACCGCCAGTGGCAAGAATGTGGCCCCTCGAGTGGCCGCGCTGCTGGATATGGCCCAGGTCAGCGACGTCACCAAGGTGGTCAGTGGCGACACTTTTGAGCGCCCCATCTATGCCGGCAATGCTATCGCGACGGTGCAATCGTCTGATGCCATCAAAGTGATCACGGTTCGCACCACGGGATTTGATGCGGCGGATTCCTCCGGTGGCTCCGCGGCGGTGGAAAGCGTCCAGGCCGTGGCCGACGCGGGCGTGTCCAAGTACGAAGGCAGTGAGATTGCAAAGAGCGACCGTCCCGAATTGACGGCAGCCAAGATCATTGTCTCTGGTGGGCGAGCACTGGGAAGCGCGGACAAGTTCAATGAAGTGCTCACGCCCTTGGCTGACAAGTTGGGAGCAGCCCTCGGAGCAAGCCGAGCCGCTGTGGATGCGGGTTACGCCCCCAATGATTGGCAAGTGGGGCAAACGGGCAAAATCGTGGCGCCTGAGTTGTATGTCGCCTGCGGAATCAGTGGCGCGATTCAACACTTGGCAGGCATGAAGGACTCCAAGGTCATTGTGGCGATCAACAAGGATCCTGAAGCGCCCATTTTCAGCGTCGCGGACTATGGGTTGGAGGCTGACTTGTTTGCTGCTGTCCCGGAGCTCATCCACAGCCTCTGATCCGATCACAAGTCAAGGCGCCGACGAGGCGCCTTTTTTCTGTTGGAGTCAATGATGTCTTATCAAGCCCCCGTCCAAGACATGCTTTTTGCCATGCGGCACCTAGCCGGCTTGGATGCATTGGCCTCGTTACCTGGCTTCGAGGATGCAGGTTATGACACCGCCCAGGCGGTTTTGGAGGAGAGTGCCCGATTTTGTGGCGAGGTGATTGCCCCTCTGAACTGGGAGGGCGATAAGAACCCTTCTCACTTCCATGAGGGGCAGGTGTTGACCACCCCCGGTTTCAAGGAGGCTTTCCGAAAGTTCGCTGAAGGTGGATGGCAAGGGTTGCACCATCCCGTGGAGTTTGGGGGGCAGGGGCTGCCCAAGTTGATTCATGCGGCGTGCAGTGAAATGCTACAAAGTGCCAATATGAGCTTTGCTTTGTGCCCGCTGCTGACGGACGGCGCGATTGAAGCGTTGCTGACTGCGGGTTCCGAAGAGCAGAAGGCTGCCTATATTCCGAAGATGGTCGATGGCTCATGGACAGGCTCCATGAACCTGACGGAATCCCAGGCAGGCAGTGACTTGTCCTTGGTGAGAACCCGAGCGGAGCCGCAGCCTGACGGCACCTACAAATTGTTTGGGACCAAAATCTTCATCACTTATGGTGAGCACGACATGGCCGAAAACATCGTCCATCTTGTCCTTGCTCGAGTGGCTGGAGCGCCTGAGGGCGTAAAGGGCATCTCTCTGTTCATTTGTCCGAAAGTGCTTGGAGACGGCACGCGCAACGATGTCCACTGCGTCAGCATCGAGCACAAGATGGGCATCAAGGCGAGTCCGACCGCCGTGTTGCAGTACGGAGACCACGGAGGTGCCGTCGGCTACCTCGTGGGGCAAGAAAATCGAGGCCTGGAATACATGTTCATCATGATGAATTCCGCTCGGTTCGGCGTGGGCTTGCAAGGCGTGGGTTTGGCAGATCGGGCCTATCAAAAGGCTGTTCAGTACGCGAAGGATCGGGTGCAAAGCCGACCGGTCGACGGGTCCATGAACAAGGCGGCGCCCATCATCCATCACCCCGATGTGCGGCGCATGCTGATGACCATGCGCGCGCACACCGAAGGATGTCGCGCCATGGCCTACGCGGCGGCTGCTGCTTACGATGCGGCGCACGCTCACCCAGATGCGCAAGTGCGAGAGGAAAATCAAACCTTTTATGAATACTTGGTGCCGCTGGTGAAAGGTTTATCCACCGAGATGAGCCTGGAGGTGGCGAGCCTTGGGGTGCAAGTGCATGGGGGCATGGGCTTCATTGAGGAGACGGGGGCCGCTCAGTTCTTGCGAGACGCCAAGATCTTGACCATCTATGAGGGCACAACGGCGATCCAAGCCAATGACCTCATTGGACGAAAGACCGTCCGTGATGGGGGCCGTACGGCGCAGGGCATCGCGCGGCGGATTGAACACACCGAAAAAGAGCTCAATGCCTTGAGCGATGAAGGGTGCAAAGCCATGGCGCGCCAGTTGGCGCAGGCTCGGCAGTGTTACTTGTCGGCGGTGGAGTATTTGGTCGGTCAAGGAAAGGCCAACCCCAATGCGATCTATGCCGGCAGTGTCAACTTCCTGATGCTCGCAGGTACATTGATCGCAGGGTGGCAGATGGGGCGGGCCATGGCGGTGGTGCACTCAGGTGTGGCAGCCGAAGAAGACTCCAGCTTCCTCAAAGCCAAATCCATCACGGCCAGGTTCTTCGCGGATCACATCCTGCCCCGAACGCGCATGTATCGAGATTGCATTGTGGAAGGTGCGGAATCGGTGATGGCCCTTGAGTTGGAGGCTTTCTGATGGCACTTCCCAAGATTTTTGATCGTCTGGCGCTGCCAGTGATTGGCTCGCCCTTGTTCATCATCAGCAATCCCAAGCTGGTCATTGCGCAGTGCACGAGTGGGATTGTGGGGTCGATGCCTTCTCTGAACGCGCGACCCGTGTCTCAGCTCGATGAGTGGTTGGCAGAGATTACCGAAGCATTGGCCGCGTGGGATCGTCAGCACCCTGAAAGTCCTTCAGCTCCTTACGCCATCAATCAGATCGTGCACAAGACCAATGAGCGTCTGATGCAAGACTTGGAGATCTGCGCCAAGTACAAGGTGCCCATGGTCATATCGTCGTTGGGAGCACGACCTGAGGTAAATGAGGCCGTTCACTCATGGGGCGGCATCGTGATGCATGACATCATCAACAACACTTTTGCCCACAAGGCCATCGAGAAGGGGGCTGATGGCCTGATTGCGGTGGCGGCAGGCGCGGGCGGTCACGCAGGCACCAAAAGCCCATTCGCATTGATTCAAGAGATTCGCGAATGGTTTGATGGCCCTCTGGCGCTCAGCGGAGCCATCGCCAACGGCGGTGCCGTGCTGGCGGCTCAAGCCATGGGAGCTGACTTTGCCTATATTGGATCTGCGTTCATTGCTACCGACGAGGCCAGGGCGTCAGAGGAATACAAGCAGTGCATCGTGGACAGCACCAGCGATGACATTGTCTATTCGAGCCTCTTTACGGGAGTTCATGGCAACTATCTGAAACCCTCGATTCGTCGCGCGGGCTTGGATCCTGATCAATTGCCCGAGAGAGATCCCAATGCCATGAACTTTGGTGACAGCACAGCCAAGAAGGCCTGGAAGGATATATGGGGCTGCGGGCAAGGCATCGGTGCCGTGCACGCCGTGATGTCAACCCATGACTTGGTGGCGCGTCTGAAGCGTGAATACGCCGAGGCCAGATCTCGACTGGCCTCGGCATGATCGCGTCTGTAGGAGCGTCAGCGGATAGAGGTGAAGCGAGCCTCGGGGCGGTCGTCCGAGCGGTGAATGGTGGTAACGCCTTGCTTCATGACCCAGGGACGCATTTGGTGGTGGATGGGAATCAGCCACACCTCGTCCTTCAGTCGAACGAGCGCATCACGGATCAATCCATTTCGTTTAGCGACGTCGGTTTCTGTCTTCATGGCGTCGATCAAACGGTCCAACACCGGGTCGCTGATCTTGGAGAAGTTGTAATTGCCGTCGGCACCTGAGGTGCGGGTTCTGACCAGCGACTGCAACGTGTATTGAGCGTCGTATGTCGCCACGCCCCAGCCCAACATATAAAGTGAGCTGTCGAAGTTCTGAAACTTCAGCGCGAACGTGGCCATTCCTTCGGCCATGAGCTGAGCTTTGACTCCCAACCGTGCCCACATGGCGACTACGGCTTGACAAATCTCTTCGTCGTTGACGTATCGATTGTTCGGGCAGTTCATGCGGATTTCAAAACCGTCGGGGTAGCCGGCCTCCGCCATCAGCTTCTTGGCAGCGTCCAGGTCATACTTGGTGGGAGTGTCTAAATCCGGTGTGTTGCCATTGACACCCGGAGCCACCAACAAGCCTGCTGGGATGGACAGGCCTCTCATGAGGGTTCGCTTAATGGCTTCGCGATCCATCGCCATGGACAACGCTTGCCGGACCCGCTTGTCTGCGAAGGGGTTTTTGCCCTTGATATTGCTGTACTTCAGCTCGGGGCTGCCCACGTCAGGCGCAAAGTAAATGGTCCGCACCTCGGGGCCGTCGATCACCTTGAGCTTGCTGTCAGCACGCAGCTTGGCCATGTCTTGGGTGGGTACATCGGTGAGCAAATCCACATCGCCAGACAGCAAGGCGGCAACTCGGGTCGGATCCGACTTGATGGGGGAGTAAATGACCTCTTTGACGTTGTTTTGATGCTTGTCCCACCAAGCGGTGTTGACTGTCATGGTGACTCTTTGCTCGGGTGTCCAACCGGTGATCTTGTAAGGACCGGTACCCATGACGTTTCGAGAGGCGTAGTTCTCTTCTTTGGCCTTGAAGTCTTGCACCTGCGTGGTTCGATTTTTCTCCGCCCAGGCCTTGCTCATGATCCGGAAGTCAATGATGTTACGAAGCAAGATGGGGTTGGGGCCCGAAAGAATCATGTCGACGGTGTGGTCATCAATCTTGCGGATTTCATTGATGCCCGTCACATAAATTTGCATCGTGCCCTGAGGCTGGCGGATGCGGTTGAAAGAGAAGATGACGTCATCCGCCGTGAAGGGCGTGCCGTCATGAAACTTCACGCCTTTGCGCAATTCGAAGCGGATTTGGGTGGGCGTGATCTGGGTCCATTTGGTGGCCAAAGCGGGCTCGACCTGAAATTTGTCGTTGTAACGTGCCAGGGACTCATAGGCATGCATCAAGATGGCATTGGTGGTCGCATGGTTCTGGGAATGCGGATCCAGGGTCAGAATGTCATTTTGAGCAGCCCAACGCAAGGTTTGGGCGTGGCTGCCCGTGGCCGCAATGGCGCCCACGCTCAGGGCGAGGGCGGTCAGCAACTTTTTCAGAGTCATGGGTAAGCCTCTTGGAAGGTTGAAAGGGCAACATCCTAGGCTGACTCGGCGCTTGCTTTGCTGCGGGAAACCCCTGGGTGCTACCGTGCTACATTAGAGAGTCGAGACTCAATTAGGTCCTTCCCGTCCCCTTTCTGGAAGTTTCCAGCAAGGCGGGTCGCGATCCGCCAACCGGTGTAGCCGGGGCCGCGGAAGGTTGTGGAACCCATCGGAGTGCTGGAAACCGGCACAAAAGGTGAGCGAAAGATGATGCAGCAGTACAGGTCCAATTCTTACCTGTTCGGGGGTAATGCCCCCTATGTCGAAGAACTGTACGAGGCTTACCTCGACAATCCGGCCAGTGTGCCCGATAACTGGCGTGGGTACTTCGACAACCTCCAGCATGTCCCAGCGGTTGACGGTTCGGAGTCCCGCGATGTGGCCCATGCGCCTGTGGTGCAATCCTTTGCGCAGCGTGCCAAAGCCAATGCCTTTGCACTGAAGGCCAGTGAAGCCGACCTGGCAGTTGCTCGAAAGCAGGTTCATGTGCAGTCGCTGATTGCGGCGCACCGCTTTCTGGGTTCGCGTTGGGCCGATTTGGACCCGCTGAAGCGCACCGAGCGTCCTCGAATCCCCGAGCTTGAGCCGTCGTTTTACGACCTGAGCGAGAGCGACATGGACATTACGTTCTCGGCTGCCAATACCTATTTTGGCAAGGCTGAAAACATGACCTTGCGGGAAATCTTGCAGGCACTGCGAGAAACCTATTGCGGAACGATCGGTGCTGAGTTCATGCACATCACGGATCCGGCCGAGAAGCGATGGTGGCAGGAAAGGTTGGAGAGCGTGCGCAGCAAGCCCTCTTTCAACGGAGAGCAAAAGCAGCACATCCTGGATCGACTGACAGCAGCAGAGGGTTTGGAGCGGTATCTGCATACCAAGTATGTGGGCCAGAAGCGCTTTTCCCTGGAAGGGGGCGAAAGTTTCATTGCCTCGATGGATGAGGTGGTGAAGCGTGCGGGAGAGCGTGGAGTTCAGGAGATCGTGATCGGCATGGCGCACCGTGGGCGCTTGAACGTGCTGGTCAACACCCTGGGCAAGATGCCCAAGGACCTCTTCGCAGAGTTTGATCACACCGCTCCCGAGTATTTGCCCTCAGGAGATGTGAAATATCACCAAGGCTTCTCCAGCGACATCAGCACGGCAGGTGGTCCGGTGCATTTGAGTTTGGCCTTCAATCCTTCTCACTTGGAAATCGTCAATCCTGTGGTTGAGGGTTCGGTCAAGGCGCGGATGGATCGACGCGGCGATGTCACGGGCTCTCAAGTGCTGCCCGTGTTGGTGCATGGTGATGCGGCCTTCGCAGGGCAGGGCGTCATCATGGAAACCTTGGCGCTGGCTCAAACACGTGGATATTTCACTGGCGGCACGGTGCATTTGGTCATCAACAACCAAATCGGGTTCACCACCAGCGATCCTCGTGATTCGAGGTCCACGCTGTATTGCACCGACGTGGTCAAGATGATCGAAGCGCCAGTCTTGCACGTCAATGGCGATGACCCCGAGGCTGTGGTGTTGTGCACCCAGTGGGCGATGGACTATCGCCAACAATTCAAGAAAGACGTTGTGGTCGACATCATCTGCTTCCGCAAGTTAGGACACAACGAGCAAGATACGCCCAGCCTGACCCAGCCCCTCATGTACAAGAAAATTGCGCAGCACCCTGGAACGCGCAAGCTGTACGGTGACAAGTTGGTGGCGCAAGGCGTCCTGCCTGCCGAAGGCCCAGATGCCATGGTCAAGGCATATCGGGCCGCGATGGATGCAGGCAAGCACACCACCGACCCGGTCTTGACGAATTTCAAGAGCAAGTATTCGGTCGATTGGTCGCCTTTCCTGGGCAAAAAATGGACGGACGCCGCGGATACGTCACTTCCTGTCGCTGAAATCAAGCGCCTGGCTGAGCGAATCACTTCCATCCCTGCCAACTTCAAAGTGCACCCTCTGGTCGAAAAAGTCATAGCCGATCGGGCGGCCATGGGGCGTGGAGAAATCAACGTGGACTGGGGCATGGGTGAGCATCTGGCATATGCCTCCTTGGTGGCCAGCGGGTATGCCGTGCGCCTGTCAGGTGAAGATTGCGGCCGCGGCACCTTCGTGCACCGGCATGCCGTGCTACATGACCAAAATCGCGAAAAGTGGGACACGGGGACCTACATCCCTTTGGAAAATGTGTCTGAAAAGCAGGCCCCGTTTGTGGTCATCGACTCCCTCCTGTCAGAGGAGGCGGTGCTGGGGTTTGAATACGGCTATGCCAGCGCCGATCCCAATACGCTAACCATTTGGGAGGCTCAATTTGGAGACTTTGCCAATGGAGCTCAGGTGGTCATTGACCAGTTTATCGCCTCTGGTGAGGTCAAATGGGGACGCGTCAACGGTCTGACCTTGATGTTGCCTCATGGCTATGAAGGGCAAGGGCCTGAGCACAGCTCGGCCCGAGTCGAGCGCTTCATGCAACTGGCTGCCGACAACAACATGCAGGTGTGCCAGCCGACGTCTGCCAGCCAGATCTTCCACCTGCTGCGTCGGCAGATGGTGCGGCAGTTCCGCAAGCCGCTCATCATTTTCACGCCCAAGTCTCTGCTCAGAAACAAGGACGCCACCTCACCCTTGTCTGAATTCACCAAAGGGGAGTTCCACACCGTCATCGGACCCTCACGCTCTGAGGTGGAAGGATCTAGGGTCAAACGGGTGATCGTCTGTTCAGGCAAGGTGGCTTATGACCTCATTCGACGTCGAGATGAGAAAAAGGCCTGGGATGTTGCGGTGGTTCGCGTCGAACAGTTGTACCCGTTCCCTCACAAAGCGTTCGCTGCGGAGATAAAGCGATTCCCCAATGCCACAGAGGTGGTGTGGTGCCAAGACGAACCCCAAAACCAAGGTGCCTGGTTCTTTGTGCAGCACTACGTGCACGAGAACATGTTGGAGGGACAGCGCTTGGGCTACGCAGGGCGCCCTGCATCTGCGTCGCCTGCAGTCGGCTATTCGCACCTGCACCAAGAACAGCAAAAGGCATTGTTGGACCAGGCATTCGGCAAGCTCAAAGGCTTCGTCCTGTCCAAGTGAAGTTTGAACCACAAGACACACACAGAGAATTCAAATGACAATCGTAGAAGTCAAGGTCCCTCAGCTTTCCGAGTCTGTGGCTGAAGCCACCTTGTTGCATTGGAAGAAGAAGCCAGGTGAAGCGGTGGCTGCCGACGAGATCCTGATCGAGATCGAAACGGACAAGGTCGTGCTCGAAGTTCCTGCACCTGCTGCAGGAGTGTTGGCTGAGCATGTGGTGGCCGATGGAGGCACGGTGGTGAGCGACCAGCTCATCGCCAAGATAGACACCGAAGGCAGGGCTGCTGCATCGGCAAGTGCTGCTGCCCCAGCGCCAGCTCCGTCGCTCTCGCCGTCTGCGGCATCATCGCCTGCCGCGTCCAAATCGGGTGTGGCGATGCCATCTGCTGCAAAGCTCATGGCAGACCATGGCATCGCCAGTGGAGCGGTGAGTGGAACGGGCAAAGATGGTCGTGTGACCAAGGGTGATGTCTTGGAGGCGGTGGCACGTCCCGCCAGCGCGCCTTCTGCTGTGTCGGCACCGGTCGCATCAGCAGTGGCCAGGCCGTTGCCTGCGGTGGCGGCGCCCCCCGTGGCTTCGTTAGGGGATCGACCGGAACAGCGGGTGCCGATGTCGCGCCTTCGTGCCCGCGTCGCAGAGCGCTTGTTGCAATCTCAGGCCACCAATGCGATCTTGACCACGTTCAACGAGGTGAACATGGCGCCCGTCATGGAGATGCGAAAGCGCTTCCAAGACAAGTTTGAAAAGGAGCATGGCGTCAAGCTCGGATTCATGAGCTTCTTTGTGAAGGCGGCTGTGGCGGCTCTCAAGAGGTACCCCGTGCTCAATGCCAGCGTGGATGGAAACGACATCGTGTACCACGGTTACTTCGACATAGGAATCGCCGTCGGCTCGCCTCGCGGTTTGGTCGTCCCCATTTTGCGCAATGCGGACCAGATGAGCTTCGCTGATGTCGAAAAGAAAATCGCCGAATTCGGTGTCAAGGCCAGGGACGGCAAATTGTCCATGGACGAGTTGTCCGGGGGAACCTTCTCGATCAGCAATGGTGGCGTTTTCGGCTCCATGCTCTCGACCCCCATCATCAACCCTCCTCAGAGCGCGATCTTGGGTGTGCATGCCACCAAGGACCGGGCGGTAGTTGAGAACGGGCAGGTGGTGGTTCGCCCGATGAACTATCTGGCCATGAGCTATGACCACCGGATCATCGACGGCAGAGAGGCGGTCCTCGGCCTCGTCACCATGAAGGAGGCGCTGGAAGATCCTGCACGCCTTCTGTTTGACATCTGAGGTGCCAGTCCATGAGCAAGTCATTTGATGTCTTTGTCATCGGTGCTGGACCGGGGGGCTATATATGCGCCATTCGCGCTGCCCAACTCGGGTTCAGCGTCGCCTGCGCCGATGAATGGTCACAGCCCTCGGGAGCGCCCGCACCGGGAGGCACTTGCACCAACGTGGGATGCATTCCGAGCAAAGCCTTGCTGCAGTCCAGCGAGCATTTTGATCACGCACAGCATCACTTCTCGGACCACGGTATTGCCGTCAAGGGCTTGTCGATGGATGTGGCCAAGATGCTGGCTCGCAAGGACCAGGTCGTCAAGCAAAACAACGAAGGCATTCTGTACCTGTTCAAGAAGAACAAGGTGACTTTCTTCCATGCGCGCGCCTCCTTCGTGAGAGCGGTCGAGGGCGGGTATGAGTTGTTGGTGGGCCAAGAAACCGTGATCGCCAAGCAAGTGGTGGTGGCTACCGGGTCCAAGGCACGCGCATTGGCTGGCGCTGAGTTTGATGAAAAAACCATCCTCAGTAACGACGGAGCGCTGCAGATTGCCAAGGTACCTGCTCGCCTGGGCTTGATTGGATCGGGCGTCATTGGCTTGGAGATGGGATCGGTGTGGCGCCGGCTCGGTGCTGTGGTCACCGTGCTCGAGGCCCTGCCCACCTTTTTGGGCGCTGCGGATCAACAGATCGCCAAAGAGGCCCACAAGGCCTTCGTCAAACAAGGCCTCAAAATTGAACTGGGGATCAAGATCACTGAGGTCAAGAAGACCAAGGCTGGTGTGACCGTGACTTACACCAACGCCAAAGGTGACGCGGTGGTCCTCGAAGTCGACAAGCTGATCGTGTCCATCGGCCGCATTCCGAACACCCAAGGCCTGAATGGCGACGCAGTGGGGCTGTCGGTGGACGATCGCGGGGCGATTGTGGTCGATGCCGAATGCCGCACCAACTTGCCCGGCGTTTGGGCGGTCGGCGATGTCGTGCGGGGACCGATGCTCGCGCACAAGGCCGAGGAGGAGGGCGTCGCAGTGGCTGAGCGATTGGCCGGTCAGCACCCCCACGTCAACTTCAATACCATCCCTTGGGTGATCTACACCTCTCCTGAAATCGCTTGGGTGGGGCAGACCGAAGAGCAGTTGAAAGTGCAAGGTCGGGCGTTCAAGGCCGGCACTTTCCCTTTCATGGCAAACGGCCGTGCAAGGGCGCTTGGCGACACCACGGGCTTGGTCAAAGTGTTGGCCGATGCGACGTCCGACGAGATTCTGGGAGTGCACATCGTGGGCCCGCAGGCCAGCGAGTTGATCGCTGAATCCGTGGTGGCCATGGAATTCCGAGCCAGCAGCGAAGACATTGCCAGGATATGCCATGCGCATCCGTCTTTGAGTGAGGCCACCAAAGAAGCGGCACTTGCGGTGGACAAACGAACGCTGAATTTCTGATCGACTGCGTGGTGGGAGTTCGGGCGCTCTACGAGGAACTGCTGTTGCAGCGGGGCTACTCCAGTGACCCCGCTCAGCTTCGTGGCATCGAGGCCTTAGAGCGCTGCGAGCAGGCGTGGTCTCGCTATAAGCGGCAGCGGGGGAGTCAACTCAAACGACTCCTGGCGCGCCCGCAGATTCCTCGGGGCGTGTATCTTTATGGCGGAGTCGGTCGCGGCAAGAGCCTGCTCATGGACTGCTTTTTCCAGGCAGTTCCGCTGCGAAGAAAGACCCGACTGCACTTTCATGAGTTCATGCGCGAGGTGCATCGCGAGTTGAAGGACTTGCAGGGGACCATCAATCCGCTGGACGAGTTGGGCCACCGAATTGCGAAGCGTTTTCGACTGATTTGCTTCGACGAATTTCATGTGGCCGATGTCACCGATGCCATGATTTTGCATCGGTTGCTGCAGTCCATTTTTGATCGGGGCGTGGGAGTGGTCACTACTTCGAATTTCAAGCCTGACGACCTCTACCCCAATGGGTTGCACCGCGACCGAATATTGCCAGCCATCGAGTTGCTCAAGGAGCGCATGGAGGTCGTGGAGGTGGATGGTGGTAACGATTATCGACAGCTTGGCTTATTGGACTTGGAGCATTACTGGTGCCCTTTAGGGGTTGATGCGCGTAAGGGGATGATCCAAGCCTTTGAGCGCTTGGCCGAGGCCCGGGATGAAGAGCCGGTGATTCATATCGACGGACGCGAATTTCGTGCATTGCGACGCGCGGGCGGAGTGATATGGTTTGATTTCAAATCCTTGTGTGGAACTCCACGCTCGCAAAATGACTATTTGGAAATCGCAACCCGATTTCACACGGTCTTGTTGTCGGAGGTCCCGAAGATGTCTGAGGCCATGGCCAGTGAGGCGAGACGCTTTACCTGGTTGATCGATGTCCTCTACGACCGAAGGGTGCAGCTGATCATGTCAGCTCAAGTCAGTGCGGATCAGCTGTATGTGAAAGGTCCGTTGTCTCACGAGTTTCCCCGCACGGTGTCCAGGTTGACAGAAATGCGTTCAGCGGAGTTCGCTCGTCTAGAGCGACGGCAAGTGGACACCTCGTTGACTTGATTCGAGCATGGATCAAGATCTCCATTCCCCCATTCGCAGGCTCATCGAGTTGCGAATGGAGCATGCCGATTTGGATGCGGTCATTGACGGCAGCTCCGACCGTACCGCCACCGATGATTTGATGTTTCGTCGCCTCAAGAAGCGTCGGCTCGCCATCAGGGACGAAATTGCGAGACTTGAGGCTCAGTTGCAGCCTCCCGACCATGCGTGAAGGACTGGAGCTCGCCGATGCCGTTCAGAATGCACTGAGCAGTCAGGGGACTTTGGCGGCTTCAGATGCCAAGTTTGTCGCGCGAGAGGGGCAACAACAAATGGCCCTGGCAGTGGCTCGGGCCCTCGAACATCAGGAGTCCCTGGTGGTGGAAGCGGGCACGGGAATCGGTAAGACATTTGCTTATTTGGTTCCTGTGCTCCTCTCAGGGCGCCGAGTGTTGGTGAGTACGGCCACCAAGGGCCTGCAAGACCAACTCTTCTTGCGCGATCTGCCTAGATTGCAAAAGTCGCTGAACTTGCCCGTCAGGTCAGCCCTGTTAAAAGGTCGAGCCAGCTATTTGTGCTTGCACCGATTGGATCAGGCTCGATCGGCTGACTCTTTCGCCGATCGATGGGCCATGCGTGTCCTGGCCCGCATCGAGACTTGGTCTCATGCCACCACCACCGGCGATCTGTCGGAGGTGGAAGGTCTTGATGAGCAATCATCTGTCGTCCCTCTTGTGACCTCTACGCGGGACAACTGCCTCGGGTCGGAGTGTCCTCAATTTGGGCAATGCCACGTGTTCAATGCGCGTCGACAAGCCATGGCTGCGGATGTGGTGGTGATCAATCACCACCTGTTTTTCGCAGATGTTGCTCTTCGAGACAGCGGAGTGGCTGAATTGTTGCCATCGGTCGAAGCGGTCGTCTTCGACGAGGCCCATCAGTTGAGTGACACCGGACTTCAATTCCTGGGAATGACTTTGGGCTCTGGACAAATTGCCGACCTCGCCAAAGATATTTTGCGTGTGGGCTTGAGCAAGGCACGCGGGTGGCGTGATTGGAGCCAATTGGCACAAGATTTGGAAGACAGGGGGCGGCGTCTTCGATGGGCAGGTCACCCCGGCGCGGGTGGTACCTCAGTGAACCTCAAGCGACGTTGGCAAGAAGGCATGTCGAACCCTGATTTTTTGCCGGCGATTGAGGCGGTGTCTTCGGCGGCTCATTCAGTGTGTCAGGCCTTGGAGGACGTGGCGGCTTCTGACCCGGAACTGGCTCAGCTTGAGCTGAGGTCGCAACACATGAAGTCATTGGCCCAGCATTTCGTCGGAGTCGCCGCTGACG